>DUGO01000219.1:1411-17191 GCA_013331375.1 Candidatus Methanoperedentaceae archaeon
ATATCTGACATAAAACGCATGGCGCTGCTGGGCGCTGCCGGAGTCATATCTGCAGGATTGTTGTACGGTCAATGGCTCGTCTCTGCTGGCTGGGACATGCCCGTGTTTGCAGCAGCTGCAGGGCTCATCGGGACTGCGGGAATCCTGATAGAAGAGATATACACACTTCGTTTGAAAAGGCGGGCAGCCCGAATGCCGGATGTCTGGATGGCAGTGCTGTACTGCAGCCTCGGAGCGATCACGGTCCTCGTGGCATACTATTATGCTTACTTCTACCTGCCAGTGAATCTTGAAGGGACACAGAGCATACGGGCAAGCGATGTACTGACACTGGGAGCGTTCATCCGGTCGCGTCTCATGACACTTGAAATTCTCTGGGGCATGCTCGGCGCACTGGCAGCATCGTTCATGCCGTTCGCAGTAGGCAAAACGGACTACTTGAAAAACTACTTGAAACGATAGCTCACTTCTTGAGCTTCAGGATGGCTTCCGCAAGGTCTCCTTTTGACTCCAGAAGCGCCGCCCTTGCAGCTTCCTCACTGGCGCCTGTCTGCTCAGCCACGAGCTTGACATCCGCGTCGGGTACCTGCTGCTGCCTTGGCACCTCACGCGGGGCGCCTGCTATCTGGTACGTCTTTGCCCCGCGCACGTCCATTATGCTGACATCAGGTCTGTCAAAGACAATATCCTTCTCGGGCGTGCGTATTATGACCTGCTCGACATTAGCTATCTCATTGACATCAATACCGAATTGCTTCATCATAGCCTGCATCTTGCGGGGGTTAAAGTTGCGCCCCATTCCCGGCATCATACAATCACCTGCATCTGCATGTTTCTCGTTCCATGCGGATAACAAAACCGCGTATCTGACCACGGCTTATGTAGTCTATGCTCATATCTGTTTCTCTTATCTTGGGACTGATGAACAAGCGAATCCCGCTCGACTCCACTGTTAAATCCCCGGACATCCTCCCGGAAAGCATAAGACCGTACCGGGGACCGCAGCAGCTTTTTCCTTCGACATACAGCCGTAGACCAAGCTCTTCATCCCTCTCCTGCATCAATGACCGTATCTCTGCTGCCGCTGCATCCGTGAGCTGTATCATGCCCTATCCTATGTACCGCAGGTCGTCTTCGCTTGTGGTTGACTCATACGGCTGCTGCCCCTGCTCCATCTCGCGCAGCTTTGCCACGATTTTTTCCATCTCTGCAGCCCTGTCCTGAAGCGCCTGCATGTTCAGATCAAGACCGAATATCTTGCACAGCACCTTCAGTACAGACTGAGCGCTCTTCGGGTCAACGAGATACCCTGAGGTAATTCCCATCAGGCAGGCTGCCTCTATGCCGCGGAGCTTTGCAAGCCCGAGCAGTACGCCAGATATCCCGACTATGCCTCCGCCGGGCTCGTTTTCCCTGAACTCAACCCCATAACCTGACAGCTCATCCACGAACTCCTTGCCCGTGCATGCCCCAAGCACAGAGTCGGTCTCCACGAGCTGCCCGACACCATAGCCGCCTATGGTGTATATGCGCTCAACCCCGAACTCTTCAGCGATGTCAAGGAACACCCCGCAAAGCTCATAGTGCCCCTCGTTCGTGACACTCTGGTGGTCGCCCACGATGATTAGCATATCCCTGCCATTTTTCGCCCTGTATGCATACACCTCGTTCCGCACCAGCCGGATCGTGCCGTCACCCTGTACAAGCACCTGGGGCGGCAGGTGAGGCGAATATATCTCCATGATCTTTTCGGCTTTCAGCTCGGCGACGATATGGTCAGCAACGAGCTTGCCCACATGCCCCACGCCAGGCAGTCCCTCTATGAGTACGGGTCTGTCCAGCTCAACCTTCTTTAACCTGATAACCGTGGTCTGCTTCATACATTCCCCTTCGTTATTCTCCTGTATTTTCCGTATGGGTCTTCGGGAGAGAACTTCGCAGGTCTCGCTATCCGTGTCTCATTTCCGCACNNACGTGTATCCTGTACTTGGGTGCGCCTATGTAGCTGATATCGACCTTGATGCCTTCCGCATCTGACTTGCTTGCAGCCCTGAGCGCCTTCTTGATTTCCTCTATGCCGTCCGGAGCCGGGCATGTGAGGTCCACGTAGCCTGCGATATCGACGATGGGGGTCTTGATGTTCTCGCCAGCCACCTTCAGTATCATCTCAGCCTGCTTCCTGTCGAAACCGGCTGAGACCAAAGCTGAGACCCCCTTTGACTGCGAAACCTCAAAAACCGTGTAGATGCGCCCGTACTTGTTATAAATGATATCTAGAAGCTTATCCAGCCCCACCTCATCGGTATTTGTGCTCTTTGCAACGTACTGTATCCATTTCCAGGCTTTCTGCTCGTTCTTCCACTCGTGTATCTTTTCGCGCTTCTGGTGTTCATTCACGTCTTTGAGCGAGAGGTCGATGTGATGTTTCAACTGGTCAACGTTCAGTACTTTGCATACTATTTTCTGCCCCTCTCGTACGTGGTCCCTGATGTACTTTACCCAGCCTGAGGCGACCTCTGATATGTGGATGAGACCTTCTTTCCTGTTGTACTCGTCGAGCTCGACGAACGCGCCAAAATCAGTGACTCTCTTTACTGTGCACACCACGAGTTCATCGATTTCAGGCCAGCCCCGGCGGTCCATCATATGATTACTCGATCACTTCAATTATCTGCGTCTTTACTTCTGCCTTGCCGCCCGTGGGCTCTGCAAGCGTCCTGCTGCACACGACGCATCTTACCACAGTGCTCGCACTCCCGAAAATGACCTGCTCATTGCCGCAGTCCGTGCACTTTACACGAAGGAACTTGCTCTTTGTTGCCATTAGCATCACTCCACAAGATCGAATTTACCTGCCCTGAAACCTTTCCTGAGGTGGGCTTTCTTGCATTTAGTGCACCTGTACCTGATGTGTACCCGCTTTGTGGGCTTGTCCCCTCCGGGCACCTTGGAGAATTTCCCGGAGTTGCCCGTGCTTGTGTGCCTGTATTTTTGCCTTACGATATGCGTGAGACCGGATGCCTGTCCCTTCCTGACTCGCTCGACCGCGTGCTCTGTGTGCGTGCGGCACTTGGGGCAGTACGTCCTGAACTTCTTTGGCATCTTCATATTAACACCTTTTATCTTGAATCTTCCTTTCATCGATATTGACGGCTATTGCTGCCTTGCGGTTGCACAATGCAGTAGCGTTGACGGCTGGCAAAACAGCAACATCTTCGGCCGATAGTGTATAATTACGACCATCCGCACCCATGAACATGGGCAGGTCTTTAAGTACCCGTGCAACAACGTACTCCATACTTATATCTCTTTTGCTTACAGCCTCCCGCTGCACCACTTTCTCCCCTGCCGGCTGACCCTCTGATTTTTCACCCTTTTCAGGTTCGGTTGCTTCAGCCTGTGCCTCAGCCTGCGCTCTTGCCGCTGCCGGTTCTGACGCATGCTCCCTTCCGCCGAGCACCGTGCCGACAAGGCTGCTGCGCCAGCCACCTATCACCCTTGCAAGCTCATTGTAGAGAGGCTGCTCCTCGGGTGTCATGAGCCCCAGCTCCTCGATGCGCGTACTCTCTGCGGATGCATTCAGGGCTGCAAGCTTCAGTATCTTCCCGAGCCTTTTGTCTATGATGCTCTCAATGCTGCGCCGTGTCTTTTTTATCTCTTCGTTCAGTATCTCTGTCTTGGGGCTGTCGGGGTCTATCTTTTTCCTCTCTGCCTCAAGCTCCCTGAGCCTCTCAGAAGCCTTTGCATAGAACCCGGCTTCAAGTCCCCTGAGCTTTGATTTCCGCTCCTCCCGCAGGATGCCCCCAAGATTAAGGTCCATATTCGGCTGCTCCTCTGCACATGAGATACACGGCTGCGTACTCAGGCAAAGTATTTATTCCCTCTTTTACGGTAAAGCTGTTGCCCTTCATCTCAATCACTGAGGGTTTCGCGGCATTGATGTCAATGTGCCTGTCAGTGAAGGCAACAGCGTCAGACAGGGGCTCGAAGCCGGAAAGCTCGCCCGGCGCAAGCGGCGTCGCGCGCAGTCCCGAGCCGCCGTGCAGCGAGAGAGGCATGCGTATCAGGCGCTTCACGTCAGAGGTCACTGGCTCATCCACCTTGGCACCTATCTCTGTTATCGCCTGCGCAACAAGCGCCTCCCTGAACGAAGCAGGCAGTCTCCTGAGCAGGTCTGCATTACCGTTCCGCAAAAGCTCGATGTGTTCGGGATTCTTCAGTTTCTCAAGTAAGTCCTGGGCTTTCCTTTTGGGTATCTTGAAGCATTTCAGTTCCGAAAGCGCAGCTGTGGCATCATTTGTTGACAGGGCGGTAAAATAATCCACAAGATACCTGTTTAGCCTTGTCTTCCACCCGCCGGCGGACTCTCTCGCAAGGGCAAGCCCGCGTCCCTTTTGTTCTATGAACACATGCTCGGTATCCATGGTCGTACCCCCCACGTAATCCACTATCTCGCGCCGCTCAGCGCTGCCGAGCGCCATCAATTTCGGGTCCCTGACGTGCACATGGTATCCCCTGCCGCCCGAGAACACGATGCTTATGTATTGCTCGGCAAAACCGAAATCGTCCGTCAGGAAGCCTATGAGCTTCACGGTCTCCTTTTTAACGTTCTCGAGCATCCCGGCATATGAANNAAGGTGGTCTGCGTCAAGGTCGAATATCAGGTCTGCGCCCTGCCAGCGCTTCTCGTTCATGGTGCCCGCAGCCGGGTACATGTAGTATGCAGCCGAATGGTAGATGTGCGCGGGCACAAGATTCGTTATGTAGTCCTTTAGCTCTCCGGCCGAGCCGAACGCCTTGTGCCGCATCATCACTGTATCGGGGAGCTGGTCAAACAGGATGAAGCCCCACTCGCGCCTCTCAAAACCAGGCGGCAGCACTGGCTCGCACGACCTGTAGTACTCGGCGAACCTGCGGCGCAGNNTCCTGGAGAAGTATATTAGGAGCACGGTTCAATCACATGGCATGTATTCGCTAAAGGTGGCGGACTTCAACCTGCACCACACGCTCTCCTGCGGGCAGGTGTTCAGGTGGGACTGCACGGGCGGGTGGTGGAGTGGCATAGTCTCAGGCAAGGTTATTCGGATAGCGCAGGAGGATGATGAGCTTTTCGTGGATTCGCCTCACAGCGAAGCGCTTATTCGGAGCTATTTCAGGCTTGACGATGACCTGGGCAGCATATACGCAAGCCTGCGAAGGGATGCGAAGCTCTCAGGGCTTCTTGATATGTACAGGGGACTGCGGCTCATAAGGCAGGAGCCCTGGGAATGCCTTGTGTCGTATCTCTGCTCAAGCAACAACACCATCCGCAACATCAGGAACGCGATAAGGAACATGAGCATGTGCTTCGGCGCGCAGATTTCCGATGGCAAGTACGCCTTCCCGGCACCTGAAGAGCTGGCGCGAGCAGAATGCAGCGAGCTGCGGGAGTGCAGGCTCGGCTTCCGCGCCGATGTCGTGCGCGCAACTGCAGGGCTCGTGGCTGGCGGAGAGTTCGACCTTGAGGGATTGCGGGAATTGAGGTATGAAGACGCAAAGGAGGCGCTGCAGAGCCTGAAGGGCGTAGGACCGAAGATAGCGGACTGCGTGTGCCTCTTCGCGCTGGATAAGCTTGAGGCGTTTCCTGTGGATGTGCATATCGAGCGCATCATGAAAGAGTATTACAGCGCATGCCGGGAACTCAAAAAGGACGCTATAGGCGATTTTGCGCGCGGCTATTTTGGAGGGTACTGCGGGTATGCTCAGGAGTACCTGTATTTCGAGGAGATGAAAAAAGGGAAGCGTGAAGCTGATACAGCAATATCACTGGCTGAGGATACTTGAACCGTTTTCACCTAATTCTGATGCATTTGTGGTCAATGCATTCCAAGGGTCAATCTCCAAGCACTTCAGTCTCTCCACCCATATTACAGCAATTACAGAATACTCTGTCCTAAAAAAAGTAGAAAAAAGTGCCTCCCGCCTGTGGCGAGAGGTGTTTGATCCGTTCACTCTGCTTCAGGGGTACCTGTAGCCATAGCTACCGTATCCTGCAGTCAATGATGACAGGAACAGGGCAGCCATAACCGCAGCGACGATTGCGCCGATGATAACGAAGATGACAATGTTAACTATTATTATCACTATCAGATATGTGATAGCCTTATCTTTGGGCGTCTCCATCAGCACAGGTATCCCGAGATACAGGATGTAAAGACCGTACAGGGCAAGGAGCGTTCCGATGATCGCCAGCCCGAAGTATATGTTGAATATGCCTCCGATAAGCCCCGGGGTGGCAGCGAATGCCGCCAGCTTCATTGCCTGGTCTTCATTCTGTTTTGAGGCAAAATTCGGTGCAAGGGCGTTGATAACAAAGCCACTTATAAAGACACTTGCTACCTGAAGTACATATATCAGAATGGCTTCTACAAGCGCATATTCTATCGGATATTTATATGAAAAGAACCCAAACGAAATTCCAATGAACGCATGACCTATGAACGTAGCTATCGCAGGTATCAATGCCAGTATAGCCACGTAGTTCTTTATCGTATCCATTTTGCTAATCTGTTCGGATTTAGCCTTTGTCATTTCAGCAACGGGGCTTTTTAAAAGGCTAATCACTCTATTCTGTAACATCTGTATATCCATAATTCCATCCTCACAAGTTTCTTATGCGGTTTTTGCGGTCGTATCCAACAAGTTTTGCGTGACAGACCGCAGTAAGCACCTCCTACCGCATTTAAAGGAGTTCAGGTGTTTATCATTATTAAACCTTTCGATTTGAACGAAATTCGACAGATGCCGGATACTGCACTGACAAAACCGCATGCGTCTATCCCTGGAATGTTACAGTCAACATTTTTAGAAAAGCTAAAATACCTGATATCAGCATGTCAGTGACCCATGCTTCGCGATGAGCATGGGGAGCTGCCGGTACGCTTCACAGTTGCGGTTATAGTGCTTGCCGCACTCGTACTTCTCGGAGCCCTGGCTCTGCGCGAGTTCGTCTCAGGCAGGACTGAGGACAGGCTCGCTGGCGAGCTTGACCTCATAGGCAGGAGAGCGGACATGATATACATGCAGGGAGGCGCAGGAGCGAACGACTCAGGAGGCGCGAGGGAAACGATGCATGTTAAAATACCTCACAGCGCCTCGTACGTTGTCTTTGGCGCAATGCCCTACAACGGCAGCCCGCTGCGGAACAATGCAACTGATAACATGTATTATTACGTTTTTAAGGACGACAGGATGAACACAATGTCAGGCTCTGCGCGATTTGCATCAGAGAATAACATGTCTGAGCCTGCGATCCTGTATCCCGGCGAATACGACATTATCCTTGAGCTTGAGAAAAGAGGCAGCGACGAGTACGTGGTCATG
The DNA here is from genome assembly GCA_013331375.1 of Candidatus Methanoperedentaceae archaeon. Classification (GTDB taxonomy): domain Archaea; phylum Halobacteriota; class Methanosarcinia; order Methanosarcinales; family Methanoperedenaceae; genus UBA10536; species UBA10536 sp10536u. The sequence continues at coordinate 8,774 of DUGO01000219.1, forward strand.
AGGTCATATGNNAATGAAAGGGCATGGTCGGATTTCTTCCTGACCTGGCTCGGGCTCATACTTTTCACAGGAGTGCTGCTTCTCGCAGCGTTCTTTGTCGCACCCCTGTTCGCAGGGAAGGAGTCGGAAGCCGCCCTTGACGCAGCAGCCTCAGGTCTTGCAGGCACCATAGAGGCTGTGGACACCTCGTCAATGCCCATCACGCATTACTACTCGGTCCCGAAAGACGTAGAGATTGAGCTCACGTCGAACTACGTCACTGCGCGTTCAGGCAAGCTCGTGCTCGCAGAGCCGGTCGTGGTCCGCATGTACCCGCCAAGCGCATTCTGGGGCACCCCTCCCGAATTAAGGCAGAACCTTGACAGCCAGTTCGGCGACAGCGGGGACGAGTACCGCCCAATTAATGCATCCTTGAGATATGATGTCCACCGAATGTTCGCAGACATACGAACAGAACTTGCGGCGTACCCCTTCAAAGTCAATGGAAGTGTTCCGCTGAAAATAGAAAAAGTTATACTATTCTACACAGACAGGCGCGCGGAAGATTATGTGGTCGTTTATCAATGATGAGAGGGGGCTTACAGAGCCGTATGCCGACCTGCCCGCGATGGCGCTTGCGGTCAGCGGCTTTGTGATATTCGTGGCTCTCCTGGCACAGGCGTATGCAGCATACGATGAAAAGGCATTCATTGCAGAGCATTACCAGGATGCGCGAAACCTCGCCATGAAGCTCACCAGGGACCCGGCGCTCGCCGCCGATACGCGCAGCGATTTGATAGATGCTGTGAAGTTCGATGCCGTAAGCAGGGATAGGAATGCGACGTTCGACCTAATGGACAGGTACGGCGGGCACTTCGGTTTCATGGTAAAGCTTGAGGGTGGCAACTATACAGGCGCCATAATGAATAATACATCCTCATTCGGTGCGGCAGCCTCGATACCTGTTACAGTAAAGCTTAACGACGTGCAGAGCGTGCCCGGGAGCCTCACTGTCAAGCTCTGGAGGAAGCGATGAACAAACATGACACAAGCGCGTATTCCACCACGCTCGATGTGCTGGTAATGCTTCTCCTGATATCGCTTGCAGGCGTGATACTGCTGCCCGCCCTGACCGGGAATACGCAACTGGCGGCTGTGATTGAAACCNNTCCTCGGATGTGATGCTAACGATTCTCAACGGGAGGGTTGACGATTTCTTTTACGCGGTGGGCGGCTCGCAGATGGACGCAGCAGTTGAGATGGCATTCGGCGGGGACAGCGTTAACTCGAGCGTGTACCAGAACGCAAAGAAGTTCATAGCAGGCAACGAACTCAAGCACAAGACATTCTCCGACATCGCGGCTGAGAGCGCGGCTTCGCAGTTCGTGATATACCACGGCGGTTACAGGGTACAGCTGAACTTCCTCACGGAAGAGTACAGGATGCACCTCAATGAGCTCATGAAAAGTTATCTCGATGACAGGCTCGGGGCAAGATACAGATATAACGCCAGCGTCGCATGGCGACCGTTCGTCGGAGTCCCCGTGGGAGGCGATGCGACAGTGGGCGAGCCTGTGCCATCCACAGCCTATACTGAATCCGCGTACATCACAATCCCGTCGGGGACAGAGTTCAACCGGGCATCGCTTGCTGGCATGATACGCGAGGAGATAGCCAACATCGAGAGCAACCTGACCATAGCAAAGAACAGCACCCTGAGAGCCGGAGTTGAAGCCAACATCAGCGCGGACATACACAGTGCTCTTGATAAGACGATTGACTACGCGTCAGGGGAGATAATCAATGCCACACTGTATTCCATCGAGAGAAAGACCTCCAAGGTCAGCCAGTTCGATGCCATGCTACCCGGCGGGCAGGGTGGTCTCGACTCTGCGGTCAACGAATCGATGAGCCTCTCGCTGTCCAACGATACGAGCATTACCACTAATGGCAGCCTGAACGAGAGGCTTGTATCCTATATCAGGTTCATAGTCAAGGCTGATATGTTGCTTCTCACCCAGGATGAGATAGATGCGCTGGCTGCTGACATGGTGGACAGGAGCGTGGCTGGTGAGGACGTGGACGTTGAAAATACCGTAACGTCCTATGTCCTGTCAAGAGTCGATGTGCGGCGGGCGAGGCTCACGCTCGCGATATGGGAGAGGCGGGTATGATTCAGGCATAGCCCTCTTCTGTCATGTGCCGCTCAAGCTCACCATAGAAGCTCACGAAGACCTCCTGTGCAAACCCGAGCCACTCGGAAAAGTCCCGGCTGAGCTCTTCACCCAGGCGCTGCTCCTGCTCGTTCCTGCTTTTTACCCCGAATTGCCGTATTTTTTCCAGGTTCTCCCGGAGGTAATGGAAGAGGGCGGTGTCTGTGAAGGACTTGGGCACAAGCGGGCAGGAGGTTGAAAGATTGAGCATCATCATCTTTTCATTCAGCAGGTCCTCCTCTGTCACGCCTGAGCTGGCTGTGGCTTTTCTCTTTGCCTCGATGTTTATCAGCCTTTTTTCCTCATGGTCGAACTTCTTTGTGCCCTGCGCGATTCGCTCCTCGTACATCTGCTTCTGGAAAAGCTCGTGGTGGATGGTATATTTCAGTACCCTGTCGTTCGCATTATCGATGAACGTGCTGTTCAGAGTGATTATTGAGAACCACATGCCCTCAATGAAATATCTCCTGTTCATGGCAAAGGCGTAATCGAAGATGCCGGGTGCGTCAGAGAACAGTGAGGTGTTGAACGCGACCGTCCCGGTCTCAAGCACGAGTATGCCTGAGAGCCCATCGCCGAGCAGTCCGGCTATCCGCTCCCGGTCACGCAATTCCGAGAACATGCCCGCAGGATGCGACCTGAATCCTGCGTACTGTTTCCGTATGCGTTTCCTGTCAGATGGGGATAATCCGCGAAACGCGGAAGCGACATCACGGGCGGATAAGCGAATCCACTGCTTATAGTCATCCCTGGGACTTTGCATGCAATATGGTCTCCGGCTTTGGATTTAATGCTTGCCCCGCGGACGGGAAGTGCAAGAGTATTATACATGTATCGCTGTAAGATGATTCTGATGATACTGTTCGATGACATAGGCAGCTTCCCGCTCCCCGGAGGGATGAGCAGGGAGTGGGCAGAGAGCGCCATACGGAAAGGAGACCCCGCGCTCCTTGCTGCTATTGAAGGCGCGATGAAGCAGAAGCTCGATGCAGGCATAGACGTCCCCACGTATCCCCAGTTCAGGGACATGTACGCCCAGTTCCTGGCTCCCATAAGGGAAAAAAGCGATGAGCCGTACCTTGTCAAGCTGGAAGCGGCGCGAATCCCGGAGCTCACCGCAGTCGGGAGCCTTGCCCGCAGGCTGAAAAAGAAGCTCCGCGTGCGTGTCTGCGTGACGGGTCCGCTTGAGCTGTACCTGAAGGAGTTCGGGGGAACAGCCTATACAGACATACTCATGAACCTTGCGAAAAGCATTGACAGGTTCATCCGCGCCAGCTTTGAGCATCCTGATATTGATGTTGCGGTCATATCCATCGACGAGCCGAGCCTGGGCATAAGCCCGCAGGTTATGTTCGGCGAGGATGACCTCATCGAGGCGCTCTCTGCCGCTTCTGCTGGCGCCGCGGCGCACGGGGCGGACACCGAGATACACCTCCATTCGCCGCTGCACTACAGGCTTGCCTGCGCAGTCCAGTCAATAAACGTCATCGGTGTCGAGTCTGCTGCTAACCCATCCTATCTTTCGCTCATCGACAGGAAAGAGCTCGAAGCCTCGGACACGTTCCTGCGGATAGGCATAGCGCGCACGGATATTTCCCAGCTTGCTACCGTGCTCAACGAGAAGTACGGGACAAACGTGTGGAAAGAGCCGCTGAAAATGGCTGAAATCCTTGGCATGGAGACGCCTGAGATAATCGCCCGCCGTCTTGCGAATGCCGCCAGCATATTCGGGGAGCGCATCAAATATACCGGACCTGATTGCGGTCTTGGCTCATGGCCCTCGCAGGAGCTTGCCTTTGGCTTATTGAGGAACACGCGTGCAGGCATTGACAGGTTCATTGCAGCGCAAGGATAAGTTAATAAGGTGCAAGTCGCAGTAGGACGCAGAAATGAAGTCGATACAGAGAGTAGGAAGAAAAAACAAAACCAAACGCCGGGTTCCTGAGACGCCGAGCGGGGCTAAGTTCATTGTGATAAGACCTGCAGGCTTCCCGCTGAAGAGCGTGTTCCATGATTACCTNNTGGGGTCGTGGCAAGGCGCGGGGATTACCTATTCGATAAGAGGATGTTCCCGGACTTTGCTTTTGAAATCGTGGACGCCGAGCCGGACGGGTCGGTCATAGGCGACGCCACGCTGTTCCTTGTGGACGACTACAATACCATCGTACCCGAACTCTCAAGTAACACGAAATTTGAAGAAATCATAGGGCAGGACCATGCAAAGCAGAAGTGCAGGCTCATCGAGCGCTTCCTTGAGAGCCCAGAGAAGTTCGGCAGGTGGGCGCCCAGGAACGTGCTCTTCTACGGTCCGTCAGGTACGGGCAAGACCATGATGGCAAAGGCTCTCTCAAATGAGACCAAAGCGCCCCTGCTGCCTGTGAAAGCCACCCGCCTGATAGGGGATTTCGTGGGAGACGGGTCGCGCCAGATACACAACCTGTACGAGCATGCTGAAGAGCTCCAGCCCTGCATAGTGTTCATAGACGAGCTTGACGCCATAGCGCTTGACAGGCGCTTCCAGGAGCTGAGGGGCGATGTGGTTGAGGTCGTGAACGCGCTCCTGACCGAAATGGATGGTATCATGGAGCGCAAGGGCGTATGCACGATAGCTGCGACCAACAGGATAGAGTCCCTCGACCCTGCGGTGCGGAACAGGTTCGAGGAGGAGATTGAGTTCACTCTGCCGTCAGCCGAGGAGCGGCTTGCCATACTCAGGGCGAATGCAGCCACATTCCCGCAGAAAATAGACGAAGACGTGAAATGGGAATCAGTCGCGAAGCAGACCGCAGGATTCTCAGGACGCGACATCGTGGAGAAGGTACTGAAGGCTGCGCTGCACAGCGCCATAATCGAGGACAGCCCTGTGAAGAGGGAGCACATCGAATCTGCGCTGCGGCAGGCAAGCCCGAAGAAAAGCGAGCCCCCGAAAGGCATGTTCATGTAAGCCATGATAAAGAATATCAGGGATATAATGGCTGAGATGAAAGCCAGTTATGACAAAAGCAAGTCCAGGCAGTCGTGGCAGGTACTCCAGGGGAGGGACGGGGACAACCGGTACAGTATGTTCGTGCTCGGCGATGAGAAGCTGTGGCAGATCCGGGGCATGGAAGTGGCAAGGAACGAGATGCTGGCTGTGGGCTCACAGGTCTCTGGCGCGGATGCGGACATAAAGAAGTACATGGATTCGGGGTCGCCGGTGCCCTTCGGGACTATAACTCCGCAGACTGCAAGCGTTTCACTGATAATGGCAGGTGTGCAGCGGTACTCATCCGAATCCGCAGGCACTCTTGGCAGGGAGTTGCTATCGAGCAGGCAGGTAGCCCTGAACGAAAAGCTCGACCGGGAGCTTGAAAGGATGTGCGAGGACAGGGATTTCAGGAAAAAATATCGTGCATATGCGGAAGAGTCGGGTCGATCCTACCTATGACGTGTTATCCTTGATGATAAAAGCAAAAGTTAAAATTAACGTGTGCTTATTGTAGCTCGCAATGACCGAGGTAACGGGGCTCCTGAAGCTCAGGAGGCTCAAGAGAAAGTACGAGAATACCTGCGACCACTATCTTTTCGCAAGTATAGGGACTCTTCTTTTCGCGCTGATAATGTTCGTTTTCCTGCGGTCTGAGCGTGATGTCACAGCCCTTTCGTACTTCGGTACGGTAATCGCCAACCTGCTTGTGCTGGTAAAGATATCCTGGATACCGCTCCTTGTCAGCTTAGCCTGCCTTATTCTGTATATCAGAGAGAAAAGGGTTCTGAGGAAAATAGACGCCGATATCGAGCGCATCGAGCTTGCGCTCCAGAGAGAAGGGGTCAGGATTGGTAAGTCCCGAGACGCTCCTCAATAAGCCGCTTCGCCCATTTCAGTTTTTTCCGCTTAATCTCGCCGACCGTTGAGTCCTCGAAGTCGAATCCCGCAAGTTCAATGTACCCTGCCCCGAACTCAGCTGCCAGGAACACGCACCTGTCCCCATCCGTGAACCCACCGAAATTACATACGTTCTTCAGGGGCGCTGCCTGAGTCGTGCCGACCACCTGTTTGAGCTGGGGCACGTATTTTTCCAGGGCAGGGATATTGTCGCCGTGCGCGTGAACAACCGTGATTGAGCCGCACCTGCTGGCTTTCACGATGTCATCCATGTTATCCGCATCCAGGTCAGTGACTGTTATGTCGGGTATTCTCCCCAGAGATAGCAGCACGCTTGTGGCGCCGTCGGCTGCGATGATGACGTAGCTCGAGAGGTCGATGCGTGAAAGCTCATCCATGAGCGAGGGGGCGTTGCCGCATACGAGCACATCGCTCCCTGATATTCTTTTCCTGAGGATATCGGGGTTGGGTANNATGGTTGGGGCGATCGAGTAAACCCGAGAGTATGCGGGCAGCACGCTCATCTTCGGCACGTGAAAAGCCAAAGTCCGCTAAAATTTCTTCGTAGATGGGTTCCCATCGCCGGAAGTCCATGTGCTCATAGTGCGGTCTCTTTCGGGTTAAGGTTTTCTGATGCCTGTATGCAGGACGCTTCATGGGTCGCTGAAGAGCAGGCGAAGAATGCCCTGTGTTCTCAGCTTTTTTTGAAGTAATTCAGCTTCCTTTAAGGCGCCGGCTGCAGCCTGCTCTACAGGAACCAGATTGTCGAGGACGGTATTGAGTTTCTGGATAGATATGCGTGCATCCGCTGCCAAGTTGCGCATCTCATCGCTCGTCGTTCTAAGTGACCTCATAGCCCGTCTTATTCGCCTATGGAACATATTTTGACCCTCNNACCCGCCTCCCTGACCAGCCTCAGATAGCTTCCCGAGAGGTCCTCAAAGCTCTTTATTATATCTTCTCGGCTCTTCACGAAAGTTTCATACTTCTCCAGTCGCGCATGCAGTATCTCATCCCGCATCTTTATGAGAAAGGCAAAGCTTGCCAGAAGCTTTTCCTCGCTCAATAAAAGAGCTTCATGCTTCTCCAGACCGGAATACACAGTATCATGGCAGGCTTTTGCCGTATTTTGCCATTCTGATACAAGTTCAGCAAGACCGAGAGCCGCATCTCCCATGTCCAGAACTATCTCAGCTTTTCTATCAAGGCTCATCTGGATGTCTTTCTTCAGCCCCTCTGCGATACCTGTTATAGCCTGAGACTGCTCATGCTTCTTTGCCTCAACATTCGCAAGCATCTCCCGGCATCTGGCAATATAGGCTTCTCGTTCCTTTTCCATACGTTCCAGACCGGATTTCAGTCCTGTGCTGAACTCTCCAAGCCTCTGGTTATGTTCCTGTAACAGAGCATCAAATGCCTCAAGATATGTGTTCTTCTGGGTCGCCTTCAGATGCTCATCAAACGCTGCCGCAAAAGCATTGATCACATCATCAAATCGCTTTAGCTGTCCGGCAAAATCCTTAAGGATCCCTTCCACATCATACTGACCTGTAACCCTTTCAACCATGTCCACCTCCACCCGAATCGAATATGCTGTCTTATCCTTTTGTGCCCAACTGAAACGAGATTATTAGCAGCATATGGTTATTCTTGCACTGGAACCGGTCGGCATGAACAGCCGTTCTATTTTCAATCATCACCGAAATGCATATGGACCGCATTTCTAAATGAATGTTCGTTAATAAAGAGATATAAAGTTTTTGCTGCATATTCAGTGTGTAATTATCCGGAAATTATTTTCACCTGAATTTTNNGGCACACAGGGTATGACCTCAACAAATATTTCATCCAGACAACTGTTTTATAGTGCAAGATTCAAATTGTTTATTAGTGAGGGGTAGATATGCAATATGGAATGCCATACGGTATGATGGACGGCTATGGTATGGGCTCCGGAATATGGGGAATTTTGATGCTGGTATTCTGGATACTGATAATCATCGGGCTGGTACTGCTCACCAAGTACTTGTGGGAAGGCGGGGGAGCCAGAAGAGGACAGGAAACAGCGCTCGAAATTCTGAAAAGCAGATATGCCAGGGGAGAGATAGGCAAAGAAGAGTTCGAAGCGAAGAAGAAAGACTTATCATGAAGAGCTGGCGGTCTGAAATGAACCGGAAGTAAAGTTATGGATAGAAAAGCTCTTGCGATATCGGCTGTTGTGCTGATTGTTATAGGCGTTGCCGGGTTAGTTCTCAGCTATGGGTATTCTCCTGCAGGATATTCGCGGCAGTGGGGAGGCTATGGAGGAATGGGTCAAGGCGGTATGATGGGGGGCGGAATGATGGGAGGAGGCATGATGGG
>DUGO01000223.1 GCA_013331375.1 Candidatus Methanoperedentaceae archaeon
GGCGTGGATATCGTAGGGCGCCAGACGGATGTATTCACCATCACCCCGGGAGGCTACTGAAATGGATTTCAATTTCGATAGTCTCCAGAAAGGCATTGCAACGCGAGACAGCGAAATCAAAGCTCTCAGGGCGCAGATAAGCGGTCTGCTGATTGTTGGTCCGGAGCTGCAGGCGGTTGTTGACCCTTCAGCAGAAAAGGACGCGCGTGAGATCATGGCACAGATCAATGACTTGAAGCAACGCAATGTGGACCATATCGTCTATCTGGACTATGCCAGGCAACTGCTCCGGGAGCACAACTTACCTACAGCTGGTATAGTCAATTTCGGCGAATATATCAGCAATCTCCGAAACCAGATCCATCACCAGATTCAGGCTCTGGGAAAACGGTTCATTTCCGGGGAATTCACCAGCGCGGAATACGACGCGCAGGCTGCAGCCATCAAAGAACCCCTGGAAGCCAGGATAGCGGAAATCGAAGCAATCGAATCGAAACTGTCGAATTACTGGGCAGGTCATCCAGTCCAGAAGTAAAAATCATGCCCTTGGATGCTGAAATTCGCAGCCGTGAGGCCTCTGGTACTTTGGTTCTGTCGAACGACTGCGGGCAGTATCGTCCGGGGGCTGGTATCTCGCTATAGCCTGATGAAAGGAATTTGGCAGGGTGATCTGGATCCAGTACGCTGAATGTCTCGATAATAGCCCGCTGCAGGGGGCTTGCTGTACTAATTGCTGTCCGCATCATAAATCTTGCAAGGTGCAGCGAGTGCCGTTTCTGGTACATGGCGTTAGGGTCAACAGGCAGATGAAAAAAACATTCGTTGATGCATATATTACCGAGCTCGCAGGTGTGATAGATCTTGAGTCTTAAACCCCTGTGTTTGCTGCCGTGTTTCAATCCCGGATGCACCAACTTAATTACCGTGACTCGACACGAGAAACTGACTTTCTTAGTTACTTTCGCCAAAAAATACGATAGCACTTTCTTACCGACTTGTTCAAGACAGTGTGCTGAAACCCTTTCAACTCTTCTCGGAAGCGATTACGACAAGATAGCCGAACATGTCACCCAAGCAAGGGAGAAAATGCGCGGTCACAGGTGATCACCATAGCTCTATCAATAGATTATTTCCCGGGAAATAATCCCTTTCCCCTGGCTTTAAATCTTGCTATGAAGCGACTTATCTTAATAAACCCATATCCCAATACTGATTGTTATGCCGGAATCTGATAACATGAATTACGGAGGTCATATCCGATGTTTCTGAAAATTGAAGTACAAGGACTGGAAGAGCTCAAGGATGAGCTGAACGGTAAGCTGCTGAAAAGGCTGAATACAAATCTCCAGGACACAGTGGAAAAATCGGGAACCCTGGTTGAAACAACTGCACAAAAGCTTGCGCCGCATGGTTCACATAGCTGGTTCCATGAGACGATACGTGCAGAATTCCCGGCGCCTCTTAAAGCTGAGATAGGTTCCGAAGCCAAATATGCGCCGTTCGTAGAGCTGGATACGAGGCCACACTGGCCACCGATCGAGCCTCTTGTCGAGTATGCGCACTTGAAACTCAGGAAGCGGTACAGCATAAAGACATTCGGACCTCGATCATATAAAGAGGCAGCCGGCGCGAAAGAAGATACTGCAGAGCAGGTGGGATTCCTGCTCGCGCGGAAGATATCGAGAAAAGGCACAAAGGGACAGCATGTTTTCCTCCGTGCTGGAACACAGACCGAAGCTAAAATTCATGGTTTATTCCTGAAAGCTGTGGGGAGTGCAGTCAATGGCTGAATCTATCTATGACATAGTCGTGAAGGTAACCGCAGATCTGGTGAAGTTTGAAACACTGGATTCTGCAACATCTGCACTTAACCGGTTCTCTGCGGATATCGCGGCAGCCAACGCGCACGCCTCGAATTTCGGGCGCGGGCTTGTAGCTGCAGATTCTGCACAGGCGAGTTTTGCAGAGCGGATATCTGCCTCAGCGAAGGGTTTTGAGACCTTCGGTAGTTTCGGGCTGCAGGCGATGCATATCCTCGATAGAGTTGAGATCTCGCAGCTCAATGTAGAAAACGCAGCCACTTCACTGGCAAATGCACAACTGCGATACAATGAAGCCTTGGCAAATGGAGATCCAAGAGAAATTTTCTTAGCGAATAACGAGCTTATAAGGTCACAGAACAACCTTGAAAAGGCGAACCAGAGGGCGGCATTATCGTTGGCTGCCATCGGTGTCAGTGCAATACAGACGNNAACGATACCGGCGATCGTGAATTTTGCGACCACCATGACCAAGAAGCTCAGAGAGGTGGAACTTGCGACTTTGGTCACCACCACGCGAATCAAAGCCATGGCGCCAGAGCTGCTGATACTCTCAGCTTTCGCAGGCGGGATTTATTATATGATAGAGACCCAGGCAGCTCAGGCAAGGGCGGCACAGGAAGAGCTGACGGCAGCTATCGCGTCAGGTATGGAGAATGCAAAACAAAAGGCGCAGGAATACAAAGACATCCTGGAAGAAATAACCAATATCAAGACCAGCTCTGAAGCCCGGGTAGCAGATGTTGAGATGGAATACCAGGGAAAGAAAAAGGCGATCGAAGAATCCAAGCTTTCACCTGAGGAGAAGGCGCAAAAACTCGATGAGGCGACATTACAGCGCAATAACAGACTGATGCATATCCGTTATGACGCGGATAAGAACCTTCTCAAGACTGCTAAAGACCGGGCTGCAGTCGAAAGGGATATGCAGGAAATCCAGGATGCAAAAGCCCGGGCTGAGCTCGCTGCACAAGATAGGCAAAAGGGAGGATATCGCGGGCTGAGAGGCCCGTTTGCTGCNNACCGCTGGACATCGGATATGCAATACCTAAGTTTTTGCCTGAAACTCAACAGGAAATAAAAACGGAAGCTGCCGAAGCTGAGGAAAAAGCCCTTAATGAACGACTGGGCTGGAAACCGGAATTTGCGGAGCCGGGAATGCAGAGCAAGGCATTTAGAAAGATGCAGGAGGACTTCCAGGCAAGAGCCCAAAATCCCTTCACTATAAGCGATTATAGCGTGCTGGGTATAACACCGTCACCTCCAGAACCATCACCACTTCCAATACCCCCAAAAATGGAATTCTGGCTTACTCTCGATAAAGAGACGACCGAATCTCTTCTGACGGGGGGTACAATACGACTGCTTAGACGTGGTGAGTCGGAATGATAGCATGACTTTGTAATCCAAAACAGTGAATCTATGGGGTTGGCAGCTTTGGAAGAAATTGCTTATCCTGATACAGAAACACACACCGGGCTACTGTTTGACCTCCTCGATAACACACGGGCGAATGCACTATTCAGGTATGATGTCGACCACGAGGAGAACTTACAAAATATCCGTTATAAAGTCAGTTCATCTTTCGTTAACGGTATGAGGGAAGCTGCCAAGGAATTGCTTGAGCGGTCAAGATAATCACCCCCTCCTTTTTTTAGCACCTTCGAGTGTTCCTGACGTGCTTGAGCGCTCCCTGCAGTTGCAGAGATCCAGAGAGATCACGCCGGTATGATCACCTGGGCGCTATCCTTGCTGCTCTCGATATCCTTGACCTGCAGAGTTCTCACTATCTGATCTCTCGCATATCCGTGCTAAAATAGATGCATCTTCTGATCTATTCCCAAGGAAAATAAGGTTATACAATAACCCCCTGCTCAGCCAGCCGCACTTTATGTGCATCGTCCTCAAGGAGTTTTTTCATTACATCCAGCAAGTGCCTTCGCTGTTTCTCCTTGTCAAGAGGGTCCTTTATATGCTGAATTAAAGCTTCAACTTCCTGTTCACTTCTCGGACCGTAGCACATGTCATCCTGGCAATAATCAGGTCTCAGCAACGGCGAGTCTCTTCTCGATATCAGCAATCTTGATTTTGAGTGCTGTAATCTCCTCGATGACCGGGATGCGCTTATCCAGAGAATCTATCTTGGCATTTAACGTTTCAAACTTGCTGTCTGTCGCCTCAAACCGGTATTGTATCTCCTTTCTGAGGCTTTCAACTTCTGCTTTGGTCTCATTCCGCAGGCTGTCTATTTTAGTATCAAGTGCCCGGATCTCCCCACTGATTTCACTGAGTCTCGGCAGAAGCATCCGTTCTATCCAGCCAGGTATTTTCTCTGCAGGCATTATACAATCCCTCTGTTTTTATGCTACTTAACTTTATCTTCTGTTTTTTCCTGACGTTGCAGCTTGAGATATTCCTCCCACAGCATCAGCTGCTTCCGGACCTGGCGACCTGTACACACCTGCCACTTTGCGCTCTTCCTCGATGGCTTCCCTGCCGATCTGCAGGGCAAGGTCAACGGCTTCACTTACTGCAGGTATGCCGATTTTCTTGAGCGTCTCGGCAGCCTTCTCAGCTGCAGTCGGGTCTTTCAGGTAGAACCTGCGGGCATCCACGATGGTTTCCATGGATAGCGGCATCAGCCATCACGCCTTCTCGATGACGACCTTACCATTCTCATCGTAAAAAACAATCGTATCGCCTTTTGTAGCCTTCATCTTTTCAGCAGCCAATTCTATAAGAGTCATTTTGTTATCCGTGCTTAATTTTGTAGTCCCTAATAATTTTTTCATGCCTGATATACCATTTGTACTATATGTACGATATCCTTATATACTTTACCTTACTAATAGTACATACAGTACATAACGTACATAAATGAGCACGATTGCTCCCGCGGTGTTACCAGCACCCGGGAGCGCGGCTCATCCTACACAAGAGGATGAACAATATGGAAAATAGGGCAGATGTGATAAAAGCCTTTCGTGAGGCAAGAATCGCTGGCGAAAAACTGCTGTCCCAGGGCAAGATTACATGGGACGATTATGCTGCCACTATGGCAGGATTCGAGCTAAAGCTCAAGAGCATGGGGGTATCTCTGTGATACTACTGCGCGATGCGCTGAACGAGTGTGAAGCACAGTTGGCAGTAGCGAAGGGGGCGCAGAACTGATGAGCTGGCTTCGAATACACCCCTTGCGGGGATGTGGATTTTACTGGTTGATAGTCTGGTTCGGGGACGCCAGGATATCGGTACGGCTCAAGTTGTGGCNNAGGAGTTCGATGTCACCAATGCGCGGTGGGGGTGAAACTGTGAAATCCACCTCTCTTGAAGTAACCATAACAATCCCGGAGAACTACGTTGTGTTCTGGGAGAAACTGCGGACCTTTTACAGCCTTCCGGATGATGCACTGAATCAGGTATTGAGCGAGCAGTTCATCCAGTACATTAACCTGATGCACGACGAGCTCAGAGTTCAGCCGGTGAGTGGATTGTGTCCGAACGATATCAGGAAGGCTCTGGTGATCTAATGGCTCTATACTTTTTTGAATGCCCCTGCTGCGGCGAGCATCACGTGCTGAATCTGGCAATGGTTTTTGAACATAATGGGAACGTGGACCCAGAGGATTGGAAAGCATTCCTGAGGGTGTCTGAAAAAGTAACGCCGAAGATCACGGAATCCGAAACATTCAGAAAGATGAAGGAGTCGATGGCGTGAGTCTTCGCGCTTGGAAGTTCTGCTGCCCCGTCTGCAATAGTGTGAACATTGTTAAAAATCAAACGCAAGAGACATACCGGTGTGCGAATCCGCGATGTGAGGCAAGCACGATACAGCCTGAAAGCAGGCTGTAATATTCCACTGGAAAATACCCTGATCCTGCTGAGCTCACCCCCAGCAGGAGATAAATTTCATAGGGTTGCTCCTGCAGAGAGCTCGATATCCTCGATCTACCGGAGAGCTGGTCCTGGATATCTCATCCTGGTTGTCCGGGACCTGCAGAGCCCCTATCTGCAGCTGCATAGTCCTTGAAAGATCTCGCCGGCGTATTACTGGTTCCAATATTTCCTGGGGAATAATCGGGAGTGCGAGAGAAGGGATTTGAACCCTTGGACGCCTTCGCGACGGGATCTTAAGTCCCGCTCCTTTGGCCGACTTGGATACTCTCGCATGTTTTGTGGTATAGATTCCACAAGATTTATATCTAAGAATCCACGATTTTTCTTTGCCTTTTCTGTGATGCATAGACATAAATCTTATGGACTGATTACGATAAAATCTTAAGTCCTGCACCTTTG
>DUGO01000214.1 GCA_013331375.1 Candidatus Methanoperedentaceae archaeon
GTATATCATATACATAGGCTTCAAGGTCAAGCTCCGCAAGCTCCCTGACAGCTGGCTTACGCGCGAACGAGCCGCCTTCGTCAGCGAAACCCAGGCGCACCGGACCCCCGAACACCACATTATCGCGCATGTCGAGCTCTTTAATCTCAGGATACGTGATGGGAGCCGCACGCAGGTATTTGCCAGGCACTGATGTGCCTGCGATAACGACNNCGTCTTTTCGGAGCCCGTCTATCGTAACATACGTTATTTCGCTCTCGGATAACCCTCGCTCCCGCATTGCGCCTGCAATGTATCTCGGATATGGTGAGATATAAGGGGGTACTCCCAGGCATGCAGGCTCGTCCACGTACCCGTCAACGATGACAGCACGCATCAGACGTTCACTCTGTACGGAAGCTGCGCATCCTCAGGGATGCTTTTGATGTACCTGCCCCTGAAATCTGGATTCCGCATCAGGCAGTACCCAGCCTTTTTCCTGTAAGGCGCGTACTTACCCATCCTCTGCCATATTGCGGTGAGAGGCTCTTCGGTCACGTTCCCGAAAGTGAGAGGCGTGTAGGCGCAGGGGAGCACGTCACCGGCTGAGGTCACATGCAGCCACCGCCGCCCTGCAAAGCACCCGAACATGGACGGTCCCATGAAGTGAGGGAATGCTGTGACCCTTGGACCGTCATCCTCCCTGTTTACCTTCTCCTGGAACCGCAGAAGCCTGCCGACATCGTTCTTGCTGATGACCTCATCCTCATGCGAGAGCCACCTGCCGACCGCGATAATTTCATACAGCGATATCTCCTGAACTCCGTTTGTGCGGGCAAGCTCGTAGAATCCGTCAAGGTCATCTATGTTATGCGGCGAGACCACAACGAACAGGTCGACCAAGAGCCCCGCGTCTTTTGCGTTCTTTATCGCAGCCATGGCGTCCCTGAACGTGCCCTCCCTCCCGCGCACCCTGTCATGCTCTTTCTCAACCGGGCTGTCGAGGCTCACGCGGATGGCAAAAAGACCTGCATCCCGAAGCTCTGCCGCCCTCTCAGGCGTGAGCCCGAATCCCGAGGTGAAGCAGGTCGCAATCGCAAGCTCCTTGTCCACATGAGCCACCATCCCTGGCAGGTCTTTTCTAATCATGGGCTCGCCGCCATCGAATGATATGAGGTACGAGCCCATTGCGATGGATTCGTCCACGACCCGGTTAATCTCCGAAAGACCAAGCTCGTGCTCAGCCACGATATCCGCTGCGCCGCAGTGGATGCACCTGTTCGGGCACCGCTTTGTTATCGCAATCGAAGCCTGGTCCGGGACGCGCCTCCTGAGCATTGCGTTCACGTGTGCGCTGACAAGTCTCCCGAATGCCCTGCTCGGCACTGGCGGCGCCCACGTTGAAAATATGACAGTGTCGCCGCTTCTTATCGGTTTCTCCTCCCTGAACATGCGGTTTATCGGCTTGAGCGACGGCGCGACCAGGGGCGCGAGTATGCCGCCTGCTTCCAGCAGGGGTCTGCCGTCCTCGATGATGGCATCTATCCTAAACAGCGGGTTCGCGTACACGGTTGCCATTGATGCCCCTCGCATTCAGCATATCGACTGTGATGTGTTCTGCAAGAGCACGCAGCTTATCTGCAGGGTCTCCCGGCTCGAATTCAAGAAGTATGGTCTTTGCAGCCCGGACGTGCTCCATGACCCTGTCCAGGCACTCGTCCACAGCATCCTCATGAGCCATCTTTACTGCATATATCTGCGGCAGCGTGACAGATGTCTTTATTGAGTGCTTGTCCACCTCTGCACCCAGGAACTCGACCAGGTCGTCTGTAATCTGGTACGCGATTCCCACATGCTCGCCGTACATGGCGCAACGCTCGATGTCATCCCTGCCAGCACCTGCTATCCTGCCGCCTATGGATGCCGATGAGCGGAATAGGGATGCGGTCTTCTTCCTTATGCAATCCATATACATCTCCTCATCCGGCATGTCAGGGCATGTGTCCAGCATCTCTCCCTCAGACATCCTCATCCCCGCGCTCGCAAAATCTGCCACAACTTCCTGGGGATAATACGAAATAAGCTCAATGGACTTTGATATTAGATAGTCGCCGCAGAGCATGGCATTTGCCACCCCGAACTTCTCATGCAGGGAGGGCGTGCCGCGCCTCTCCACGCCCATATCCAGGATATCATCGTGTATGAGTGATGCCGAATGTATGAGCTCTATGGCAAGAGCCGCCTTCATCGCCTTCGTGGGAGCGCAGCCGAAGAGTTCTCCTGTAAGCAGCACTATCGCAGGTCGTATCCTCTTTCCTCCTGAGCCCGTGACATGGCGTACCTGCTCCTCCACAGCGTAAGTCGTGCCCAGGCTGCGCTGCATGTCCTCCAGTGCCAGGTTGATGAGCTTTATCTCGTCCCATTCAAGCATTCTCTATGCTGCACTCCCTGTTAGTACTTAGAGCTTTTCGTTCATATAAGGCTTCCAGAGCCGAAGGGCTTCACACAGAACGGCTCATTTGTTCTTTTTCCTGCCGATTATGTCCGAAAGTGCCCTGGATTCTTTTTCAAGAGACCTGCCGAGCCTCAGCAGATTTATTATGTAGATACAAAATACTGCTATTGTTATCCCGAGAGCTAACTGTAATGCATCCATACAGGGAAATGACGTTCTTATGAGTGATAAAGGTTAAGGTAAGTAGCGTGCTTTAAAAGTCCAAGATGGAACCACAGCCCAGATTGATTGCATGGGAGCTCACGAACGCGTGCAACCTTGCATGCAGGCACTGCAGGGCATCCGCCATACAATGCCCTGGCAGCGACGAGCTTTCCACGGATGAGGCAAAGCGCTTCGTGGACGAGATTGCTGCGTTCAAGCCTATACTGATACTTACCGGGGGCGAGCCGCTGCTGCGTGAAGACGTGTACGAGATTGCCAGGTATGCGACAGATAAGGGGCTGCGGGTGGTGCTCGGCTCGAATGCCACGCTGATAACTCCCGAGGTCGCGGAGAAATTGAAGAATGCTGGTATAAAGCGTGTCAGCGTTAGCATTGACGGGGCAACCAGGGAGTGGNNCCAGATAAATACCACTATCACCAGGCGGAATATCGACGAGATCCCGCGCATTTACGATTTTGCTGTCGATATCGGTGCTGCGGCGCTGCATATCTTCCTGCTGGTACCCACAGGCAGGGGCAGGGATATCGAGTACGAGGAGATACCGCCAGAAGAGTACGAGCGCGTGCTCAACTGGTTCTATGACAAGCAGAAGGAAGCGAAGATACAGCTCAAAGCCACATGCGCACCCCACTATTTCAGGATAGTGAGGCAGAGGGGCAAACTGGAAGGAGTACGACCCGTAAAATCCGCGAAATCGTATGGTCACGGCTTCGCAGCAATGACAAAGGGCTGCCTTGGGGGCACAGGGTTCTGCTTTGTGTCCCGAATCGGGGATGTATACCCCTGCGGCTACCTGCCTGCGCTCGCGGGCAATATCCGGGAGCAGACTTTCGGAGAGATATGGCGAACGTCAAAGGTGTTCAACGACCTGCGCGACACGGCTAAGCTAAAGGGGAAGTGCGGACGCTGTGAGTTCAGGGCAGTGTGCGGAGGATGCAGGGCGAGAGCATATGCAGCGACCGGGGATTACCTTGAGGAAGAACCCTACTGCGTGTACAGGGCAGGACAATGAAGCTCGATGAGGTTGATAAGCGGCTCCTGAACTCGATACAGGACATCCCGCTTGTGAGCCGCCCGTTCGCGCGGCTTGGGAAAACACTCGGCATACCCGAAGATGAGGTCATCACGCGTGTCAGGCGGCTTGTGAAGACGGGCGCGATACGGCGGATAGGACCTGTCATCAGCACGAAGAATACAGGAGGAGCCAGCACTCTTGCAGCGCTCCGGGTGCCTGAGGACAGGATAGAAGAAGTTGCATCGATAGTGAATGGCTACGAAGAGGTCTCGCATAACTATCTTCGCAGAGGCACATACAACATCTGGTTCACAATCTCGGCAAAGAGTGAGGCGCGGATGGCTGAGATTATCCGCGAGCTGCGGGATAAGACGCGCTGCGAGCTCATAGAGCTGCCAACCCTGCGGCTTTTCAAGATAGGCGTCAGGTTTGAGGTGCGCTGATCACTGGCTTTTCATAGCCGCTGCGAAGCGCCTGCCGAACTCTACGCACTGCAACAGTTCGTCTGCGGTCGGCTGCCACTTGAACTTAATGCCTTCCTGCAGTATCTTTATTCTCGCCTTTGCCAGGTTCTCTTCGATGAGCTTCACGCATTCGCCGCTCCAGCCGTAGGAGCCGAAGGCTGCTCCTACCTTGTTCCTGAACCGCAGCCCTTTCAGGTCCTCAAGTATGGGCTTAATCGTCGGGAGCAGCCCGTTGTTGAGCGTGGGTGAGCCGATGAGTATTCCCTTCGCCTTGAAAATCTCTGTTATCACGTCGTTCCTGTCGCTGACCGCCATGTTCGCGAGCCTGTACCTGATGCCTTCCTTTGCAAGCCCTTCGGCGATGGCGAATGCCATCTTTTCAGTGGCGTTCCACATCGTGTCGTAGATTATGACGACAGAGCCGTCGTTCCCGCCCGACGCCCACTCATAATATTTATTGACTATCTGCATCGGGTCTTTCCTCCATATGATGCCGTGGCTCGGGGCTATGATGTCCACGGGTATGTTGAGTTTCTTGAACTCGTCTATCTTCTTTATCACAAGCTCGCTGAACGGCGTGAGTATATTGGCATAGAACTTGACCGACTCCTGGTATACCTCTATCATGTCAGCCTCGTCGTTGAAGCGCGCGGACGAGGCATAGTGCTGCCCGAAGGCGTCATTCGGCATCAGGACATTCCTGCCCGTAAGGTAGGTGAACATGCTGTCAGGCCAGTGCAGCATGGGCGCTGTCACGAACACAAGGCTGTCCCTGCCCAGGCTTATGGAATCCCCGGTCTTTACAGTCCTGAAGTTCCAGTCCTCGTGGTAATGCTTCGGGATGCTCTCTTTCCCTTTATCAGAGACCACGACAGTGGCATCAGGTATGTGCTTCATCAGTAGGGGCAGCCCGCCCGAGTGGTCAACCTCAGCATGGTTGGCTATCACGTAGTCTATCTTTTTAACGTCGATTACTTCCCGTATGTTATCAATCAACTGCTGCGAATAAGGTCCGTACACAGTGTCCACGAGCGCCACTTTTTCATCTATGATAAGATAGGCGTTGTACGTNNCGTCGTGCCCCTGTGCGTCGAGTACTCATGCCCGTGGAATCTCTTGATGTTCCAGTCAACAACGCCGACCCAGTACACTCCTTCTTTCAGTTGAACAGCCATGCTCTCTCACTCCTTTATTATGTGAAAATATATCGGCTGTCGCTCTATTAATAATTAACCCGTGCAGTTCAATATCCAGTCCAGCCCAGGATATTTGATACCCTGTGGATGTACTCGTATGCCACCCATATCGCTAGAGAATAAACTGCAAGATTCAAGGTCACCCTCAGATAGGATGTATAGCTGTTGCCCGTGAGGGATATGAGGATCGTAAGCAATGCACTGATTACAAGAATGAAGAGTGCCGGAGGGAAGGTAACAAGCGTGTACCCAGCCTCGTCATTCAATGATAGATTCATGCCGATAATAATTCCCAAAAAGAATGAAATGGCTGCAGGATAACCTCCGCCCAGCTTTTCATTGTGCCACTTAGATGCCAGAACTATAATTGAAATAGATAATATGTTTACAAATAAATAAAACATGAAAAGATCCCACGAGAAAATCCCGATTTCATGTCTGAGTGCCATGATATATATTACCGACATAATGAGGGAAGAGAAAATTGATGAGTATGGGAAATACCGTTTATTTCCAATCGTGAAGATAAAAAATCC
>DUGO01000042.1:0-28557 GCA_013331375.1 Candidatus Methanoperedentaceae archaeon
TCGCAGGGAAGAGGGCATGGATGCAATCGCAGTGCGGTGCATCCCGAAGATAAAAGAGCAGGCGGAACATGACCTGAGCACGGTCGTTGTTGACGGAGTCCGGAACCTTGCTGAAGTCGAGAGGTATAAGAAAGAGTTCGGGTGCAGCTTCGTGCTTGTTGCAATCAGGGCACCATTTGAGGTGAGGCTCTCGCGCATAACCGCACGCGGACGCTCGGATGATATGAGCGATGCCGAGGGGCTCCGGAAAAGGGACGAGAGGGAAAAGGGGTGGGGACTCGACCTTGCAGTCGGCATGGCGGACGAGACGCTTGACAATAGCGGCTCTNNATCCGAGCTCGGCGCGCGCCATCTCCCTGTGCTGCTTTTCAAGGAACTGATAGACAGGGCTGTGAGGCGAGCCTTCAAGCAGCATATTGATGCCTGTCCGTGCGATAGCATTATGCTCGGGATAGCCGAGCAGGCTTACGGTCTTGCCATAGACCGACATCCTGGCTCCTGCAAGCCTCTCGAACGTATCCCGCGTCTTGCCGCCGCTGCCTATGAGGCGCCCCTTAATCCTCTGGAGGTCNNTTCTCGTTCCTGGCTATCTCAGAGAGGTCTATCACCTCCAGCATGAGCATGTCGTCATCGAACAGCCTCAGGGCTTTCTCCGGGCTGAACCCGCGCCCGATCGCCTGGATGACCTCAAGTGCGCGCATGCCTTTCACCGCATCCTTCGGCTCCACGACCTCGACCTCACCGGTCTCGCTGTCTATCCTGACCTTTGCCGTGGCTTTCTCCTCAATCTGTTTTCTCACACTGCCGTTAGGCCCGATGATGATGCCTATCCGTTCGCTGGGTACACGTATGTTCATTTCAGTATCTCCGAAAGTATTGTATCTTCTGTGCAGGCTACGCCGTGCTTCGCAAAGAACCGCGCTATATTCCTCGCATCCCTTCTTAAGAATTCCTGTGCATTCGTGTGCTCAAGAGTAAGAGATTGCCCCATGTCTATGAAGACCGGCTCCCCGTCCATGACCATGATATTGTACTCGCTCAGGTCGGCGTGCACGAGGTCATTCATGTAGAGAAGTCTCATGTATCCCACTATTCGTGCAAAAAGCTTTCTTGCCGTGGATTCGTCAAGCTCGATATCCTTTAGCTGCGGTGCCGGCGCGCCGCCGCGTCCTATGAACTCCATCACAAGTATGTTCCGTTCTGTCACAATCGCCCGCGGGACCCTGACGCCAGCCGCCTCTGCTGCCTTGAGGTTCTTGAATTCCTTGCGAGTCCATGCCACGACAAGGTCTTTCCTGTCGTGACCGATATCGAACCTGCGGTCGCCTGCGATGTATTCGCTCATCGCCCGGAAGTTGCTCGTGGATATCCTGTAAATCTTGACAGCGAGCTCGGTCTCAACATCATCTTTCCGAATGGCGTGGAAAACATTTGCCTCCTTGCCCGTGGCTATGGAGCCGCCCATCGCATCAAAGTGCCCCTTGCTCGCAAGCCTGTACAGCGCCTTCAGGGTGGCATCATCGAATACGCTTTCAAGCACCTTGCGCTCGTCGGAGTCCCGTATCCTTTGCCTGAACTCATCGATTTTGTCCTCTATCCTTCTAAGCTTGCGGTCTTGCTGCATACTTCAATGACCTTTTAAAAACCCGCGCCGCTCAAGCCAGTTGACCTGCGGACCCGTGTATCTCCAGACCACGTCGGACTTGTCGTTCTGGAATGCCCATGGGACAACGATTACGACATCGCCTTCACGTATCCACGTATGCTTCTTTATCTTTCCGGGAATCCGCCCCATCCGAAGTACACCGTCTATGCACCGTACACGTATCCTGTTCGCACCCAGCATACTCTCGACCACGCCGAGCACCTCCCGGTCCTCCTTTCGCGGGATGCGCACTCGCGTTATCTCCCCATGCTCTTCACCGGATGAATCTGGTCTTTTCAGCTATGAACACCTCAGATACCGCTAATATGATTTAGGTGTATGTAAAGGTTGTGTTCAAAGTTTTGCTGCCGTCCTGCCATGCAGCCAGTAAAAGAGGTCTGCTGCATCGGATTTTGATTTGCCCGGGATAAGATACGCGCATTTATTTCCACGAAAGCAAATACCCTTGCGTGCACACATTCATCGGCATTGACCTTGCCTGGTCCAGGAAGAACTGTACCGCGCTTGCAGCAATCCGCATGGACAGCGGCGCTGAGCTCATCGACATTGCGTACCTGCGCAGAGACTCGGATATACTTGGCTGGACGCTCAAGAAATGCGGCAACGGCGGTTGTGTTGCTGGCGTAGATGCCCCGCTCATAGTAAAAAACAGGACCGGTGCCCGTCCGGCTGACGTATCGCTATCCCGTGAGTTCCGCAGGTTCGAAGCCGGCGCACTGCCCGCAAACCTGAAGAACGCATACCGCGGACCCGAGCTCATGGAGCAGTTCATCGCTGCCGGATTCTCATACGACCCTCACTCAGTCCCTGAAATTCATACCAGGTCTCTCATCGAATTCTTCCCGCACCCTGCAGAGGTGGTTCTCTTCGGTCTGGAAAAGACGCTCAAGTACAAACGAGGCAATGTGGAGGATAGGAAAAAAGAGCTTTCTCGCCTGCAGCGCCTTATTTTTGAGACGTTCACCCGTACCGAGCCGCGGCTGCTCTCGAATGACCTGCTTGAGGGTATCTGCAGCGAGGATTTATCCAGCATGAAAGGGCAGGGCAGGAAACGCTTTGAGGACCTGCTCGATGCCATAGTATGCGCATATACCGCTTACTATTTCTGGTACTGGGGCGAGGCAAAATGCATGGTGTTCGGTGACTTGAGTTCAGGATATATCGTCACGCCGTACAGGCTGTAAGGTCGGTTTCCACCTATTTCCGCCGTGTGCTGCGCAAGTAATGCCATCTCCCTATTTCAGATACGCTCTCCTCGCGGATGGCATGTCCTGTATAGTGCAGGAACACGTCCTCAAGCGTGGGCTTCCGCAGGCTGACGGATTCTATACTGACACTGGCTTCGGATGCTAGCCGGAGTATCTGGGGAATGCGGCGCTCCCCGCTCTGCACTGTGATGTGCACTGTACTGCCCCGGCTCGACACCCGGCAGTCCTTGCCCTGGTACACATCGCACATCGCCTTTGCTGTTTCCTCATCCCCGACCGTGAGAGTGATAACGTCCCCTCCGAACTCGCTTTTCAGGTTGTCTGGAGAATCTATCGCCACTATCTTCCCGTAATCTATTATCGCGACCCTGTCGCATAGCGCTTCAGCCTCCTCCATGTAGTGCGTGGTAAGTATCAAAGTCACACCCTCCTCCCGGTTCATTTTTTTGATGTACTCCCATATATGCACCCGTGTCTGCGGGTCAAGCCCGAGCGTGGGCTCGTCCAGGAAAAGGACATGCGGATGATGCATCAGTCCCCTGGCTATCTCAAGCCGCCTCATCATCCCGCCAGAATAGGTTTTCACGAGCATGTCAGCCCGCTCGGTCAGCTCGACGAGTGCGAGCACGTCATCGATGCGCTTTTTCCGCTCGCCCTTGAGCCCGTAGAGCCTTCCGTGCAAGTCGAGGTTCTCCCTGCCAGTCAGCCTGTCGTCAAGCGTGGTATCCTGAAACACCATACCGATAGATGCGCGCACCTTTGAGGCTTCTTTTGTGATGTCGAAATTCCAGACCCTTGCAGTGCCTGCCGTCGGCTGGGTTATGGTTGAAAGCATGTGTATGAGCGTAGTCTTGCCCGCGCCGTTGGGACCGAGCAGACCGAATAGCTCCCCCTCCTCCACTTTCAGGCTGACGCTGTCCACAGCCACAAGGCTATTGTATTTCTTAGTCAGGGCTTCGGTCTCTATCGCTGGCATACGATTGATTCAATGAGCCCCGCGTATTTATCGGTTTGCGAACTTGCCGGGGTATATCCGCTTATTTCTGTCTCAGCCCGAACACTGCTATGCATGACCGTAAACTTCCCAGGCTTTTCCTCCTGATATAGTGATGTCCGACATCCGGATTGATGCCTTGGCACAGACCGTCTTCGTACGCAGTAAGGAACGCACATATGCGGGGTGTCCAGCCTTCGAGGTCTGCCCATGCGCAGTCATAGAGGATGATGCGTATCTCGTTCCCGTTCACATCCAGTTTGCATTTCTTGCCCCAGGTCTTATTTGCTGCAAGCACTGCCAGGGCGCAGTCTTGCGGGCTGCCGCCAAGATGATACTTTTCTTTGAGTTCCTTTCCATGGCGCAGCCCCATATCTTTGAACATCCCGTACATCTTATGGTAGGTCTCATCGTTCTCCCCGAACCTGTAGAATGTCTCTTTTATGACCTCACCCATCCCGCGGGTGGTCTTTTTCCATAAGAGCCTGCTGGGCAGAAGGTCGTACCGGAGAGCAAATCGGAATGCCCACAGCCTTACTTTGCCAGTTAGTCCCATAAGGTCATTCCAGGTCGTCCGATGATGTCCCAATCATGCCCACAAGTCTCTCGAGCACTTCCCCGACGCCCACCCCATCGCCAAGCGTGCTCATGCTCATGTCCACCCCTTCAATCTCGCCTGTGCCTTCAGGAGCGTTCAGGTCTTTTTTGTTCGCCACAACCAGCATGGGCAGCTTCCCGAACTCCTGCCTTAATTCGCCAAGCAGGCGGCGCTGCTCTTCCAGTGAGTAGCCGCAGGTCTCAGAGGGGTCAAGTATGAACAGGACAACAGTCCCCACGTGCTTTAAAGCAGATATTGCCTGCAGCTCGATTGCATTCCTTTCAGAGAGGGGTCTGTCGAGGAGCCCGGGAGTATCCATGACCTGGTAACGTCTCCTTCCCATCGTGAAGTGACCAACTGCAAGACCTTTTGTGGTGAAGGGGTATGGGGCNNGGGGCTATCTCAGGCTTTGCCGAGCTGACAAGAGCCACAAAGCTTGATTTCCCGACGTTAGGATAACCCGCCACAACTATGGTAGGCTCTTCACTGACTTCCGGGAGCTTGCGCAGCTTATTCCTTGCCTCATTGAGGAGCAGGAGGTCGTCCTCAAGCTCGTACACGATGGAAGAAATGCGCCCCAAGGCAGCCTTCCTGACTGTTGTCGGGTCTCCGCTCGCCCGCATCTTCGGGATGTAAGACCTGCTGACCTCGCCTATCTTTTTCCCCGCCCACTGGACTGACGACAGGGCTGGCTTTATCTTATCGATACCCGCGAGCACATCCGCAAGCTCCCTGTAGAACGGCGGGATACTATCGAAACTGGGGAATCGCTGCACTATATTGAAGAGATTATCTGAGAGGATGTTCGATGCTGTGAGCAGCATGGCTTCTTCAGCCTCGAGCTTTGACCTCGCATCCCTCACAGTCTTGCCCCGGCGGGTGCGGACAGCCCTCCGGAATGCCTTATCCAGCAGCTCCTCTGCGGTTGGGACTGTGGGTATCTTTTCAAATATCATGTGCCATAGATGGTACACCACGGTTATAAGCATATGTGAAATTTTTACGGGAAGGACTGTAATATATATCTGTGAACAGCATGTACCATATCCCTCAAGTGACAGGGTGATCGTCTCTGTGGGCAAATGTCCTGGCAAAGGAAGCGCAGAATTTTGCACGGATAGCTGAAAATGCAGAAGAATCAGGGGAGCTTGAAAGCGCGGCTGCGCATTACCGTAAGGCTGCGTCAAGATACAGGCAGGCGTCTGACATTGCGCAGGAGCTCAATGAGATAAACAGGCTGCGTGAATCCTCGAATTATTACTATAATCGCGCGCTGAGGCTTGAGAGGAAGCTGCCTGATAACGCTGAAAATGAGGCGACGGCGGTAGCAATGGAGCCTCCAAGGAAGGGGACCATTACGCTCTGCGACCTTGTCCGGGAAACGGACATATCTGAGCACGTGCTTGATGCTGTGCTGAAGGTGGCACTTGAGATAAGCGCTGAGGGGAGAGAGGGGCACCGCATCGGGACTGCGTTCCTTGTGGGCGATTCTCCCGGCGTGATGGCTCGGTCGAGGCAGCTTGTGCTGAACCCTTTCAAGGGATACGACAAGAATAATACGATGGTGACAGACCCCGAGATACAGAATACCATAAAGGAGTTCGCGCAGCTCGACGGCGTGTTTGTCATCTCTTCTGAAGGCGCGGTTGAGGCTGCGGGCAGGTACATCACAGTGGATGCGGGCGATACCAGGCTCAATGGTCTCGGCACGCGGCATACGTCCGTGGCAGCCATGACGAAAGCGACAAGGTCTGTGGGGGTGGTGGTCTCCCAGAGCGGGGGCGTGATACGGCTGTTCAGGGAGGGGAGGCTGACAGGCGTGGTAAAGGCGCACGGGTGATGCAATATATTGTGTTTTCCCAGTGCTGATTGCTGCAATGCTAATAAAAAATCAGGACAAGATGCGCGCATCTGAGTGTATTGCAAAAGTTCTGCAGTTCTCTTCAGGTGCAGATTTAAGATTTATTCAAAACCATGATTATTTTCTCCCAATTTTTTTCCCCAAAAGTATTTTTAGAAATATGACCTGCACGTGATGGCGTATCGGGACATACAAATGCTTTTGTATTGCATGTTGCGTTTTCCCAATAATTTGCTCCCCTCGGACATATTATACATATATCGCCGTCTTCTGTTTTTGGTACTAATTCTTTTTTCACAAAACTGCACATAATTTTAGAACTTTCAAGCTCAATAGTATGATTATGAATGTAAGATTTTGAATGATATGGAACTAATTGCAATACAGCAACCTTATTTGCAATGTGGCTTAACTTCTGAGCATATGAGTTCGTACCTTTAACTTCTTGGATAAGCCATTTAAACTTTTTTTCATAATATTGACCGCCACCATGCCAAAGAAACTTTGGATTTAAAAAAATAAACGGATAATCGTTATCTAATTCTTGTCGCAAATTATTAATCAAAGCGTCTTTTAGTTCTTTGTCATATGATTCTGCATAATAGTCTAATATTCCAAAGCCAGGATTTAGCATTAAAATATATATTTCTGCTTTTTCAATATTCCCAATATAAGGAATAGGAATTAACCCTAAGTGAAATCTATTTTCAAATTTGATATTTGGACTTTTTATGAGTTTAATATAATCATCAAAATTCTTGCAGGCATAGTAATATTCTTTCCCTATTTTATCACTTGGATGCGCGACTGGCATTTGTTCTTTTTTTAAGTTTTCGATATATTTTTCCCAAAAATCAATTAATTTATTCATAAACACCTATAATAGGCAATATTGCATTAAATATTGTGCAAATATATCGCGCAATCTTACTTATAATGAAGTTATATTTATTTCTATCGCCTCATTGGAGCTTTCTACTACTCACCCATCAATTTCCCACGCTATTATGATAGCAGCTTGGCGCCCCGGTGCTCTCCGCACCACTCGCGCAGAGAGATTTCTATCTTGCAGCTGTGCCTGGCGAGTTCTCCTTGTGTGAACTGGGATATCCACGCGCGCCTGCGCCCCGCGTACATGCATCCCTCTGCGAATGCAGAACCCGTCCTGCCCGCCCGCGCGATTGGGAGTTCTATCCAAAGCCCATCATGCTTGAAGCAGGATACACACGGCTTAAAGTTAAATATCATGGGATTCAAGTATAGCTCATGCCCGCTGAGAAGATACCCGGGTGGCTGGAACGGCTGCTGTTGCCAGCGCTTAATGAAATGAAGGGTGATATTAAAGCCGTTCATGGAGAGCTTAAAGCTGTGAATGCCCGGATAGATTCAACGAATGAACGTATTGACAGCCTGAGAAATGAAACAAAGGCCGATTTAGGACGGCTTGAGGAAAGGATAGATAGCCTAAGAACTGAAATGACCGTTAGGCTTGATTCCATAGAGGAGCGCATCCCTGTTATTGAAGAGATAACAGCTCTCAAACTCAAAATAGCGGATATTGAGAAAAGGCTCGCTGTGGCATAACTTTGGTTTGCGCAGCGAAGCCCGCGAGATTGGGGGCTCTTTTTGGTCCCATCTTTTGGCAGCCTGCCCGCAGCCTCACCAAATCGTAAACTTTAAATGATTAAGAATAGATTCAGGTTCGAGCCCCCAGAGTGATGAGCCAGGTAATAGCGATTACGGGAAAAGGCGGCACAGGCAAGACAGCTCTGGCTGCCCTCCTTGTGCGCCACCTCATCAAAAACCGGAAGTCCCTGCTGGTCATCGACGCAGACGCGGACACGAATCTCCCCGGCGCGCTCGGCGTAACAGCCGAAAAGACGGTTGGCGAAATGAAAGAGTTCATGTTCGAGCAGCGCGACAAGATGTCGCCCGATACAGACAAGGAGCGCGTGCTGGAATCCAAGATATACGAGGTGCTCACGGAGACAAAGCACTACGACCTGCTGGTCATGGGACGCCCTGAGGGTGCAGGCTGCTACTGCTTCGCGAACAACCTGCTGCGCGGCATCATGGACAGGCTCATCAAAAACTATGACATAACGATAATCGATACCGCAGCCGGGCTTGAGCACCTGAGCAGGCGGCTGATACGCGATGTTGACACGATGGTCGTGGTCACTGATGGCTCGCGGCGCGGGCTGCAGACCGCAGAGCGGATACGCGACCTCGCTGGCAAGCTCAGCCTGAACGTGAAGCGGATGTACGTTGCAGCCAATAAGGTGACGGACGAGAACCGTGAGACGATAAAGCGATATGCAGCCGAGCTGAAACTTGAGCTCATCGGAGCGATACCGTTCGATGCCGGGCTTGCAAGGCTTGATATGGAGGGAACTCCCCTTGTGCAGCTCGGCGATGATTCCCCGGCAGTGAAGGAGACCGGCGTGATAGCAAAGAGGATAGGACTGTGAGATAACAGGTGGCAGAATGGCAGCGAAGAAAATCAAATTATCAGAACTTGGCGAAATGTTCAAAGGGCTTGACGTTGAGGCTCTTGAAGGCGTAAAAATAGAAGGCGATATCGAGATAGACCTTGGCGGTGCAGGTCTTTCCCCGCAGGTCGCACAGGCGCTCGGTCATGAAACGACCCAGATCGCTGCCCATCTCATAAACATCGCCCGCATCCTGGGCTACCCAGCTGATAAAGTGCTCGGCATAGGCGGCGCACCCGGCATTCCGGCGCAGGCGGGAAGACCGGTCCTCCGCGAGCTCATCCCTGCAAAGTTCCAGGCGAACAGGTTCGAGGACTGGAAGAGCCAGATACAGGAAGTCACCATAGGCGCAACATCTGCGGACGGGGGCACGAGAAAGAGTACGGTCACGCTTGGGGGCGAGAGGGCGCTGCCCTTCTATCCCGATGCCCCGATGCCTCACAGACCGCACATCACGATGGACGTGTTCGACATGCCCATCGGCATGGCAAAAGCCGTAAAATCGCATTACGAAGACATTATCAACAGCCCCGCAGAGTGGGCTAAGAAGGTCGTGCGGGATTTCGGGGCTGACATGGTCACAATCCATCTCATCAGCACTGACCCGAACATCAAGAACACGTCAGCCAGGGACGCAGCAAAGACGGTCGAGGACGTGCTCCAGGCTGTGGATGTGCCAATCGTTATAGGCGGCTCAGGCAACCCTGAGAAAGACCCCGAAGTGCTGGAGGCAGCCGCAAAAGCAGCGGCAGGAGAGCGGTGCCTTCTCGCATCCGCAAGCCTGAACCTCGATTATGCACGCATAGCAAAGGCTGCGAACGAGTTCAACCACGTTGTGCTCTCATGGACGCAGCTTGAGATCAATGCCCAGAAAGAGCTTAACCGCAAGCTCATGAAGCAGTGCAACGTGAAGCGTGAGAATATCGTGATGGACCCCACGACCGCGGCGCTGGGGTACGGGCTCGACTACGCGTACACCAACATGGAGCGTATCAGGCTTGCCGGGCTCACGGGCGACCAGGAGCTATCATTCCCGATGTCAAGCGGTACCACGAATGCATGGGGCGCGCGAGAAGCATGGATGACATCCTCGCCCATCAAAGAGGACTCTGACTGGGGAGCAAGGGAATACAGGGGACCGATATGGGAAATCGTCACGGGGCTCACGCTTGCGCTGGCGGGAAATGACCTTTTCATGATGATGCACCCGGGTGCTGTGGCAGTGCTGCGGGAGATAACACAGACACTTTTCGGCTCAATCGAATCTGAGGCAATCGACATATCCGGCTGGACCGCAAGAGGGATAAAGCCATGAGAGTAAAGAGCCCGCTTGAGGTCTACAGGTTCCTCCCGCAGATAAACTGCGCCGAGTGCGGTGAGACTACATGCATGGCGTTCGCTGCGCGGCTCATCGACAGGTCAAAGAAGCTCGAAGACTGCCCGCCGCTGCTGAAAGATGAGTTCAAGAGCAAGTACCTTGAGCTTGCAAGGCTGCTCGCGCCCGAGATACGTGAGATAGTCATAGGTACGGGAGAACATGCAAAGAAAGTCGGCGGCGATGATGTCCTGTACCGCCACCAGCTCACGTTTTTCAACCCGCCCCTGCTTGCCTACGACGTTGAGGATACCCTGGATGACAAAGCACTCGTGGAAAGGGTGAAAAAGATACACGATTTCAAGAAGTTCTACGTGGGCAGGTTCCTGAAGCTGAATGGGGTTGCTGTGCGCGCGATCTCAGGTGATAGAACAAAGTTTGCGGCTGCTGTTAAGAAAGTCGCAGAGACAACACCCCTGCCGATTATCCTCTGCTCCCTTGACCCGGCTATACTCCGGGCAGGTGTCGAAGCCGTGAAGGACAGGAAACCGCTCATCTATGCTGCAAATGAAACTAACTGGAAAGAGGTCGCAGCGCTCGCGCTTGAATTTAATCTGCCTGTGGTGCTGTTCTCTGAGAACCTCGATACCCTGAAATCCCTCGCTGTATCATTCGCCGAGATGGGCATAAAGGAGATCGTACTTGACCCCGGCACATATCCTGCTGGCAAGAAGCTTCGGGAGTCATTCCAGAGGTTCCTTAACCTGCGGCGTGCTGGCATAAAAGAAGGGCAGAAAGACGTCGCGCTGCCGCTCATGGCTGTCCCGATGACAGCATGGTTCGTCGAGAATGACCCTGTGAACGCATCCTACTGGGAGACCGTGCTCGCCTCCGTTTTCATCGTCCGGTACGCTGATATCATGATACTCCACAGCCTTGAGCCGTATGCGCTCCTGCCAGAGCTGCACCTGCGTGATACTATATACACAGACCCGCGCACCCCAGTCAAGGTCAACCCTGGCGTGTTCGAGGTAGGCGCTCCCACAAAGGATTCGCCCGTGATAGTCACCACCAACTTCGCACTCACGTACTACACGGTTGAAAGCGACCTGTCCTCCAACAAGGTCAACTGCTACCTTGCAGCAGTCGACACCGACGGCATAGGCGTGGAAGCAGCGGTTGCAGGCGGGCAGCTCACAGCAGCAAAGATAAAGGACACCTTTTCTAAAGCCGGGTTTGATTTCAAGGAGAAGACCAGCCACAGCACGCTCATAATACCAGGGCTTGCGGCGCGCCTGCAGGGCGATGCTGAGGATGCTACAGGGCTCAAGGTCAAAGTGGGACCTCCGGACTCGGGGCGCATACCGGGCTGGCTTGAGAAGAACTGGCCGCCCAAATGATTACAGCTTCGTGAATCCGAAGGCGAGCAGTGTGAAAATCACGATTGATATGCCCACTGCAACATAGAACTGGAACTGCGGCACTGACGTAAATAGTTTGGATACTGCGAACAGTATCAGCAGCAGGACCGCCACAGGTGCGATGAGCCTGTACAGTATGGGCGCAATATTTATTTCAGGAAGTGTGAACGGGATTGTGAACAGGGGCTGTTTTGCAATTAGTGTGACCTCCTCTTCCTGCACCTCCACCGGAGCCTCAGCCGCATAGTAGTCAGCATGTTGTTCAGGGGCAACTGATGGTGCAGGTTCCTTCAGCTCCCTTATCTTCAGCGTCACCGTAAGGCTTGCTTTGTTTGCGCCGTACCCGGTAGTGATGAATATCTGTCCTGTTCTCATCGCCGTGCCCGCGGTAAGACGTGCGGTCAATGTTACCACCTTTTCCCGCTGCACCTGCGGATACTCATGAGAGAACTGGATATACTCACGCAGCTCATCACTTACCGATAGCTGGACATGTGTGGGCGAGCTATAATTAGTAAATAACAGATCTGTTCTCTCTTCGCCGCCGGGAGGCACACTGATTGAAAGTTCTTCAGGTTCAAACTCAATTGAGTTCTCACGTGTTCTGCTCAGATATACCTGCATGCGGCTATTCCCTCAGGTCTGGAGGTCGGAGGTCGGGAATCCCCTCATCGATCGGGTAGATTATGTTGCATTTCCCGCATGTCAGGGTTCCTGTGACAATCTCTTTTTCGTTTTCACCTGTGACTTCCAGCACAAGGTCTCCTTTGCACATGGGACAGCAAATGATATCCATCAGACTGCGCTTCATATCAAACTAATAGATTATGTATAATACTTCAATCTATCGCTTTTAAATACATAAACGACTATACATCTTTGGTGTTCAAATCAAGGTTTCCCAGGGAACTGCTGAACGAGGTCAAATGGAAGGGTTTTAAGCTTGAGGATTGCACAGTTCAGTACATCCACAGAGGCGCGCCCGGTGACGTAATGGCAATAAGCGGCAAGGAGATAACCGATATAGGGAGGATGTACATTACTCTCAGGGATGGCGGATGCATCCCCTATCACAGGATAGTGACCATTACTTATAAGGGACATGCTGTATTCATAAAAAACAGGTAGGCTGACATGGACCACGCCAAAGTCAGGGACTACATGACCCAGTACGTATCAACGCTGTCTCCCGATGACACGGTGAGGAGCGCGATAGAGCTCATACGCCGTACGGGGCACGACGGCTTCCCTGTGGTGAAAGACGGGATCGTTCAGGGATACATATCATCCCCGAACATGCTTGCGGCATCACTTGACGAGAAGGTGTCAAAGCTCATGGCGACCGACATCCTGGCAGCGGACGAGAACATGGACATGGACGAACTGGCACGCGTCATGTTCAGGTCAGGCATGTCGAAACTGCCGGTCGTGGACAGGAACGGCAAGCTTACGGGAATCATCACCAACTCTGATGTGATACGGTCGCACATAGAGAGGACAAGCCCGCAGAAGGTCTGGACTCTCAAGAAGGCTCTTGAGACACTGCACAACATCGACGTGACCATTGCGCGCGAATCTGTCAATATCAATGAACTTGTTCCGACACAGGGCAAGATTTATGCTGACGAGCTTGAAGGCAGGATTTACGAGCTGAAAAAGGGGCTTGCAGAGCCCATTGTGGTAATAAAGACCCCGCAAAAGCTCCTGCTGGTTGACGGTCACCACAGGGTGGTTGCTGCGCAAAAGCTCGGCATAACGATGGTTGACGCATACATAATAATGTTCGCCGAAGACGTGCACCTCGGTCTTGAGAAGACCGCAAAGGAGGCTGGACTGAACTCCATCAACGACATCAGGATACTTGACTATGCCCGCCATCCTCTTGTCGAGATAACAAAGAGGCTTAAGAGAGATGATGAAAAAGGTATGTCAGACGTTGGAGCAACGCACTGATATGTTGAATGTTGGTATGGTGATGTAACATGAAAATCGGGATAGTTATCAATTCAAATGACCCTGAAACGGTGTGGAATGCTTTCAGGTTCGGAACCACGTCACTGCCGATGGAGCATGGGGTAGCGGTCTTCCTGCTCGGTAAAGGGGTAGAGGCACCCAATATCGCTGACGTGGCATTCAACGTGGGTGAGCAGATGGAGCTCTTCAGCGAGAACGGGGGCAAGATATTTTCCTGCGGGACTTGCCTCAAGATACGTGGGATGCAGGGAAACGAGATGTGCCCCGTTTCGACGATGCACGACCTGCTTCATATAGTGGAAGAATCGGATAAAATGCTTGTGTTCGGATAAGACGGTAGAAGGTGGTGGACCATGATAATAAACAGGGTTGATGTTGACAGGTTCAAAGAAACCATCGATAAGGCAAAGAAAGACCCGAAGAGCGGCGGCAAGAAAGTCATGGAGGTAGAGGGCGTGTGGCGGGCTGATAAGACAGGACCGCAGTTCGAGGCAAAAATCCCGACCGAACATGGCGGGCATATCGTCATGCATTCCGATGAGACCCTCATACTTGGAGGAGGCGGGACTGCGCCGAACCCGGTACAGTACTTAATTTTCGGTCTTATCGCCTGCTATGCAGCCACATACGCGAAGTGGGCAGCCATGGATGGAGTCGTGCTCCGCGGGCTGCGCATAAGGGCAGTTGCTGACATGGACTTCACCAAGATCTTCGGGCTGAGCCAGAACCCCATACTCGAGCACCTGAAATGGGAAATGATAATAGATACCGATGCTGACATAACGACCCTTAACCGGCTGAACGCGCTGTCAAAAGAGCGATGCCCGGGTTACTACTGCATCACTCACGAGATATTCCCTGAGATCACGATAAGGAAAGCCGGGCATTGACAGGGCAGTTAAATATTCATGTGGAAATCCGGTTTCGTTGTGACGAATCCAGTGACGTAATGAATATATACGATTTTATTAATAATTGATTCGTGCATAAACGAACATTATTTATAGACCGAATGCCATCTACCTCATTATGAAAGAGGACCGGGCTCCCACCACAATAATGGCAACCCAAAGCGGAATAGTGGCTCTGGACAGCCCGGTGAAAATAAAGATCATTGAGTTCCTGACGTTTGAAAACAAGACGTTTGACGAGCTTGTTGAAGCCACAAGGAAAGCTAAATCGACAGTGTCAGTCCATCTTAGCGACCTTGAAAAACTCGGGCTCATAGTTGCAAGAGCTGACCCCCAGGACAGGAGAAAGAAGCTGTACCTGCTTAACTCGCTGTACGTTGCGCGCTCCCAGCGCCCGGTCAACAAGCATTACGACGATGTTCTGAACAGCATATGCAGGGCAAGCCCGAGCCAGTATGACTTCCTGAAATGCATGTTCCATACGATGCGGTACGGCTTAGAAGCATACGGCTTTGACCCGCAACCGATAATGAAAAAGATGGGATTTGACATAGGCACCAGGATATCCACTCGATTCGAGTCTGATACGCTCGACAGCCTGGTCGAGGAGGTATCGGGATTCTGGAGCATCTGCAAGATGGGCGACCTGTCACTGGTGCGAAGAGACCCCCTGACCATCAAAGTACGGGATTGTTTTGACTGCTGTAATATGCCCAACGTGGGAAAGACGCTGTGCTCACTGGACGAAGGCATCCTGGAAGGCATAATCCGCGGCAGGCTGGGCAGGGCATGCAGGGTTAAAGAGACCGAGTGCTTCGGCACTGGCTACGACCACTGTCTGTTTGTAATTTCCTTCTGATAATCTTAAATATTGGCACTGCGGTTATTTATGTGTAGGTGACTCGATTGAAGAGGGATGTCAATTTAAACCTCCTTAGGGGTATTCTTGTACTTCTTGTCATAATGGCTATCCTGACGGTTTATTACCAGTACACGTATACACAGCTGCTCAAGCGATACCAGCATGACAATCTGACCCTTATGCTGCAGAATGAAAACCTTGAGAGAACGCTGAACGAGCTGAATACTTCAATGGATCGGGAATCCGACCTCAAGGGCAAATATACTGAACTGAAATCAGCCAAGGATTCGGTTGACAGGCAGCTGTCAGAGACCAGGCAGCAGCTATCCGAAACCACAGAGAAGTATAACCAGCTTAACATCGAATTCAATCGCCAGAACATTGTGCTCGGTAAAGTTAAATCTAAAATACCAGCTCTTGAAATGCAATCCGCAAAAGCCCAGCAGGATATCATCGCTAACAGTACTTCGGCGAGCAGCTCTATCGCCCAGCTCATAGCAACCATCAGGGACCTGAAGGCGGGCATGGAGAGTACTAAATGAGCGACCTCACGGATTCGATGAAAGAGCTGAAAAACATTATCGGGGAACTGCTAACATACACGCTGATACTTGACCTGCTCATCGTATTCCTGTTGTCTTACATCGTCCTGGCGCTGTTCCAGATAAATACCGGGATAGCATCGCTGCCGTTCTTCGCAAGGCTCGGGGAACAATATCCTTTTATACCCGCTGCCGTGGGAGGGGTGCTTGCTGCAATACCAGTACTCATTTACCTGGCGCACGGGATACGGACTTTCAAACCGGATGCTTTCAGGGAGGTGGAGCGCAAGTACCCGTCATTCAAAGAACGGCTGCGCACGGCATACGACCACAGGAACGAGGAGAATATCATTGTAGAGGACCTCGTTTCAGAGGTGAGCGGGGAGCTTGACAAGGTACGGTACTCAGCCTTCGTTGAAATGCGACCCATTGCAGGCAGGATTGCGCTCGTGGTACTGCTCGGGCTCGTCACAGCCACCATCACGCTGGCTGACATCCACGTGGAGGTTGACGTGATAAGCCTGGTGGGGAATTTTGCCACGAACGCATCAAAGACGCTGTTCAAGAACGATACGCAGACCACGTTCACTGCAATGATAGGCATCAAGCCAGAGCCCACTGATATCATGGGCGCGCCATCGGTAGCGAAGCTCGAAGGCGAGACCATAGACTTTAAGATTTACAGGGGCGTAAGCAGCGAGCTGTCAATGCGGGGGACCGAGGACGAGAAACCCGCGTTCACGGAATCGCCAGTCTTCGAAAAATACGAGGCGGTTTCGGCTGAATCATTCGGCGAGGACATACCAAGAGCGCACCAGGAACTGATTAAGAACTATTTCAGCAACCTGTCAAAGGCTGGAGGATGATACGTTGGAACTCAAACAGACATACAGCAGCGCAACAAAGATAATCACATCTGTATTTGATGAGATAGGGAACGTGATAGTCGGGCAGAAAGAGGTACTTGAGCAGCTGATGATTGCAGTGCTGTGCAACGGTCACGCGCTAATGGAAAGCTATCCCGGTCTCGGTAAAACGCTTACTGTCAGCACGTTCGCCAAGGTCATGGACCTCCGGTTCAGCAGGATACAGTGCACGCCTGACCTCATGCCGTCAGACATAACGGGCACGTACATAGTCGAGGAGCATGCAGGCACTAAGAAATTCCGCTTTTCGCCCGGACCAGTGTTCGCGAATATCGTGCTCGCAGATGAGATTAACCGCGCCTCGCCCAAGACGCAGAGCGCGCTTCTTGAGGCTATGCAGGAGAGGCAGNNTAAACCGTTCTTCGTTCTCGCTACTCAGAACCCGATAGAGATGGAGGGCACGTATCCGCTGCCAGAGGCGCAGCTTGACCGCTTTCTCCTGAAAATCCTGCTCGACTACCCGACTTTTGACGAAGAGAACGTGATTGTTGACAGGTATACGGGCAACGTATCACCGGCTGTGGACAAGGTCATCAGCAAGGACACGCTGCTGACGCTCCAGCGGCTCACGCGCGATGTCCCCATTTCTAACGACCTGAAGAAATATGCAATAAAGGTAGTTGCAGCCACGCGCAAGGACAGCGAACATATCGAGTACGGAGCATCTCCCCGCGCATCCATAGGGCTTATCCTTGCATCAAAGGCTCGCGCACTGATTTCCGGAAGGAATTACGTGGCTGAGGAGGATATCCATGCGATGGCTTTCCCGATACTCAGGCATCGCATACTGCTAACATTCGAATCCGAGCGCAAGGGCATTACAAAGGATTCTGTCATAAAAGACATGTTGAAGTCCTCCTGAGCCATGATAAATACCGATTTCCTGAACGAGCTTGACCGCTTCAGCTTCATGATACGCAAGCGCGTGTCAACGATATATTCGGGTACGAGGCGCTCCATAAAGCAGGGACGCGGCGTGGGCATCGTTGGCTACAGGGAGTACATGCCTGGCGATGACATAAAGTCCATCGACTGGCGGGTCTATGCAAGGTCTGAGAAGCTCTTCATCAGGCAGTTTGAGGAAGAAAAGAACGTGACCGCGCACATCCTGTTGGATGCGAGCAGGAGCATGGACTATGGTGAGCCCCGCAAGTTCGATTATGCCGCAATGCTTGCAGTGGGATTCGCATACCTCATAACCAAGGAGAATGAGAAGTTCGCCATCTCGACCTTCTCCGAAGACATCAATATCTCTGAGGCAAAGAGGGGCATGGACTACCTGATGCGCACCATCGATTACCTGAACTCGCTTGAGCTTGAGGGAAAGACCTCTTTTGGCGCCTGCCTTGAAAAATACAGCAAGGTGATCACCTCGAAATCCCTGGTCATCGTCATCTCTGACATGCTTACTGATATCGAATCTATCAGGCACGGGTTATTCAGCATGGCGCAGAACAGCCTTATCGTCATCCAGGTGCTGGACAGGCAGGAATGGGATATGAACATCGGGGGCGATGTGAAGCTGTTCGACCTTGAGAGCGGCAGCGCGATGAAGACCTACATAAGCCCGCGCCTGAAGGAAGAGTACCTGTCGCGCCTGAACATGCATATAAACCAGGTAAACGATGCATGCTCGCAGCTTGGTGCTGAGTTCTATACCCTGCGGACTGATGAGTCGATATTCAATGCGTTCGTGAAGATAATGAGCAGGGTGGTATGATGGGACCGGGTGACTTTTTCCTGAATCCCGGGGCGCTAATCGCACTTGTGAGCCTCATACCCGTGATTATACTGTATCTATTGCGCCCCAAGCCGAGCGATGTCAGGATACCTTCGCTGATGTTCATCATCCAGCAGAGGAAGCAGAAGAGGTTCAAGTCGATACTCAACAGGCTCGTGCAGGACCCGCTGCTCCTGATACAGTTGCTTGTGCTCTTTCTCATAGCCATCGCAATGGCAGCCCCGTTCTACATGGCTGTGGCAAGCTCGGAGAATACGGTGATAGTGATTGACGCTTCGGGCAGCATGCAGGCAACGGACGTCGGTCCCAACAGGTTTTCGCAGGCAGTGGATATCGCAAGAGGGTACGTCACGGGCTCTACCACCATCATACTGGCTGAGAATGCGCCCGTAGTGGCACTGAGGGAGGGCGGCTCCGGAAAGACAAACGACGTCCTGGACAGGCTTCGTCCCGGAGCCACGACCAGCAACATCGGGGACGCCATGCTGCTCGCGAAAGAGATCATAGGGGCAGGCAGGGGACGTGTCATTGTCATATCCGACTTTGCCGGGGAGGGGACCAATCCTGATGTCGCAGGAACGCTACTGGGGAGCAACGTAGAGGTAACATTAAAGCAGGTGGGCAGGGGTGGCGATAACGCTGGCATCACGGGACTTGAGCTCGACGAGAGCGAGGCGAAGTTCATTGTCAAGAACTTTATGAGAACATCCGGGACAGTGGTCATAGCCGTGTTCCTCAACGACAGGAAAATAGACTCGGCTTCCAAGGAAATACCCGCAGGTACGAGCGACTTTTTCTCGATATCCAATATCGACCAGGCTGGAGGCATTTACAGGATAAGTCTTGGGCAGGATGATGACCTTGCAGTGGATAACACTGCATACATCAGCATACCCGAACAGCAGACGCGCAGGGTGCTCGTGATGTCCGAGGGTCATAAGTCGCCAGCATACATTGCAGCAAGCTCGATGCCCCACACCCAGGCTGCAATCAGCCTGCCCTTCACGCCCCCTGTCTTTGACCACGACCTCGTAATCATTGAGAATTATACCGCAAGGTCGTTCCTTGCCGGGACATTCGATGACCTTGAGTCATATGTGGAGAAGGGGGGTACGCTTGTCGTAATCGCCGCAGATGACCTGCTTCAGATAAATGCGAACCTGCTGCCTGTTACGGTATCGAACCTGTCGGGAAGCTCACGCGTGCGGGTGCAGATGGTCAATGAAATAAGCAAAGATGTGGATTTCGGGACAGTGAGCGCGCATTTCACGGCTGAGGCTAAGAACGGCAGCGTTGTGATAGCAGATGCCGAGGACGGCTCTCCCATGCTTGCCTTCTGGAACCTGGGCAGGGGGAAGGTCGTGTACTTTGGCGTTAACGAGAAGTGGGGTGATTTCCAGTTCACCCCTTCGTACCCGATATTCTGGTACCAGCTTCTCAACTGGGTAAGTGACGTCAGCCCTGTTAACGAATACAACTTCAGGACAGGGGATTTCCTGCCTCTCGGCAGCGAACAGACGGTGCGAACCCCGACCACGACCATAACCACGAACAATGTGCTGTTCGACCAGGCTGGCATCTACACGTTTAGAGACCGGGAGATAGCAGTGAACATGCTGGACGAGCAGGAGTCTGACATCTCAGCTCTGCGTACAGACATCAGTGAGAGCTCCGGCGGAGGCGGCGGGGGCACGAAGACTGAGCCAAAAAGCCTCGATATGTATCTGATAGTCCTGGTGCTGCTCCTTGTACTGTATGAGCTATATTTCCTGAAGCGGAGGGGTGAGCTTTGAACCTGTTCATGCTGGGTGATATCGAGTTCGAGAGCCTTTACATGGTGCTGCTCACAATTCCAGCAGCCATAGTGCTTTTAGTATATATCAAGAAGATGAGATGGCTGCCAAAGCTGCTCTTCGTGCTGTCGAGGAGCCTCGTGATACTCCTGCTGCTGGCTGCTGCGGCAGGTCCTTACACCATAACCGAGCACATCATTACAACCGACTCGCCGAATGTGGTCGTCATAGGAGACAGGACAGACAGCATGGAGCTGTTCGATACCGCAAAGCAGGACGAGATATACGATTACCTCAGGCAGAAGACTCCCACCGTGTTCAAAGAGATGAAGGGTAACCGTACAGCGCTGGGAGACACCATTATCCGGAATGCCAGGAGCGGCAGCAGCATACTTATCATCACTGATGGGAACAACAACTACGGCACGAATCTCCTCGATGCAGTGACACTGGCGAAGTCGATTAACTCTACAGTGTACGCGGTCAAGCAGACCCCGGTCAGGGGCGACATCGGCGTGATGGTCAGCGGCAACAAGAAGGTAATCGCGGGGAACCAGAATACGTACACGGTTGAAGTGAGGCGCGTGGGCAGCACGAAAGGGCAACTGACCGTATGGCTTGATGACAAAAAAGTGATGGAGGATACGGTCGTAGAGCCGCGCGACCTTCCGCTCGTACTGAACTTTGACAAAGTCGGCTCACACAGCATAAAAGCTGAGATAATCCCGGATGGCGAGGACACGTTCGCTGACAATAATATCTTCCTCAAGTCGGTTTACGTGGTGCCAAAGCCCAGGATTCTCCTCGTTCCAGGGGCAAGCTCGCCTCTCCAGACCGTCATGCGCGCGCTTTATACGGTTGAGACGGGCGGAGAGCTGTCGAATCTTGACAGCTATTCTGCTGTTGTACTGGACAACGTACATTCACGGGACCTGAGCGAAGGGGAAGTAGATACACTGCGCAAATATATCGAGGATGGCGGCGGGGTGATCGTGGCAGGCGGGAATGCTGCCTACGATTACGGTGATTACAGGGACACGCCTTCCCTGGATGCGCTCCTGCCCGTGTGGTCGATTGGCGGTTCCAACCCGAACAGGAACATCGGGGTTGTGCTCATCATAGACATATCAGGCAGCACTGGCAACGCATTTGGAGGCAACACCAAGGTTGATGTTGAAAAGGCGCAGGCACTGGGCATACTCCGCAGCCTTGGACCGAAAGATACAGTGGGAGTGATTGCTTTTAACAATTACGCCTACGTTATAGCTCCCTTCGCAAGAGAACAGAACTTCAGCATCATAGAGGACAACATATCGCGCCTAGTCTTCAACGGGGGAACAGAGATGTACCCTGCCCAGGAAGCCGCGGACAGGATGATGAAGGGCTTCAGCGGCACAGCCAATATCGTGATACTCTCGGACGGCATGTCAACTGACCAGAGCCTTTCGATAGACATGGCGAAGAAGATGGCTGATAAGGGCATTATCACCCATACAGTGGGCGTGGGAGATGATACGGATGAGGGGTTCATGAGCCAGCTTGCCCTGGCAGGTGGAGGGGTTTTCCTCAAGCCGGGTGAAACGCAAAGGGTAAGTGTGCTGTTCGGCGGTTCATCCCAGAAGAAACCTGAGAACGACACAGGATTCCCGCTCGTTGTTATCACGAGCCAGCACTTTATCACACGCGGGTCAAGACTGGATGCTGTAATAACGGGGTATAATGACGTAACTCCAAAATCGGGCGCGCAGTCACTGGTGATGACAGATACGGGCAAGCCTGTAATTACAGTCTGGAGACTGGGGCTTGGTCGAGTGGTCTCGCTGACCACGGATGACGGGCTCGCATGGGCATCACCGATTTATACGTCAAAGAATTCCCGCATAGTCTCATCCTTGGTGAACNNCCTCGATAGGCTATCCTGTGAAGATATTCGTGACAACACGGGGGAAGCCCTCGCTAACACTCAACGGTGCGCCGCTCGTGCTCTCACGCACGGGCGAAAAGACGTACGAGGCATCACGATATATTTACGAGAAGGGATTTGCGGACATATCAGGGTATTCGGTAGCTGTTAACAGCCCCAGGGAATTCCAGCGTGTGGGATATAACGATGACCTGGATGCCATCGTCAGGGCAGGCGGTGGTAAAGTGTATGGCGAGGAAAGCGTGAAGGAGCTTCTAATCAAGGATATTATAGAAAAGGAGACCAGGAGAGAGCAGGAAAAGCAGGACAGGAAGTGGATATTCCTCGCCGGTGCAATGCTTGTGTTCCTGCTTGAAGTATGCGTGAGGCGGGCGGCTGAACTCATGAAACTGAGACGAGTATGAGCTTTGATGCCCCCGTGACCGCTCTCGTTAATGAATATGGATATGCCGGGCTTTTCCTGTCAAGCTTCATATCATCCACGATACTGCCGCTCAGCTCAGAAAGTGTGGTGGTGTTCCTTCTTGTCAGCAGGTTCAATCCCGTGCTTGTCGTGCTTGTCGCAACTGTGGGCAACTACCTTGGGTCCTGCACAACGTATTATATCGGGAGTGTGGGCAGGGGTGCCCTGAAGAGATACCTGAAACCGGACGATTCAAAGCTTGGGAATGCCGAGGCGTCCTTTAAAAGATACGGCTCACCCGTGCTGTTCTTCAGCTGGCTTCCCGTGATAGGGGATGCTTTTGTGATGGCTGCAGGACTGATGAAGCTAGACTTTTTGCGTTTTTCCCTGCTCGTTTTCACTGGCAAGTTCCTGCGCTATGCAGCTCTTGCCGCCCTGGTGCTCTATTTCGGCAGGTTATCGCTGTAGGCTTCAATGGTTTTCCTGATATCTTCTTC
Source organism: Candidatus Methanoperedentaceae archaeon (assembly GCA_013331375.1). Lineage (GTDB taxonomy): Archaea > Halobacteriota > Methanosarcinia > Methanosarcinales > Methanoperedenaceae > UBA10536 > UBA10536 sp10536u. The sequence continues at coordinate 23,129 of DUGO01000042.1, forward strand.
CGTGTGAGCAGTGGAAATGAAATTGGTCTCGTACTGCGATGGCGGCAGGAAAATACCTGCATCGAGCATTTTACGCCAGAAGACGTTGAAACCGTCCTTATCGCACCTGAGCGCTTCCTGGTAGTTATGCGGCAGCCCGCCGAAGAATACCTTGAACATGGATGCGAGCCCGCTCACGGAATATCCAAGCCCCCTGTCCTCTATGACATCGCCAAGCCCGGCTCGCAGCTCATCACCAGTCCGGTTGAGTTTCCCGTGCACGTCACCTATTTCAAGGACGTCAAGTACAGCCCTTGATGCCGCAAGTGACGCGGGATGCCCGTTGAATGTGCCAGCCTGGTACACTTTGCCTGCGGGAGCTATCATCTCCATTATGTCCTGCCTGCCGCCTATGACGCCGATAGGGAAGCCTCCGCCGAGAATCTTGCCAAGAGTGGTCAGGTCGGGCGTCACACCGAAATATTCATGCGCACCCCCTGCAGCAAGCCTGAAGCCCGTGATGACCTCATCGAATATCAGCAGTACGTCGTTTTCAGCCGTCACTTCTCTCACCTCCTGCAGATACCCTTCAACCGGCAGCACTGGACCGATGTTGCCGAGCACGGGCTCCATTATCACGGCAGCGACCTCATCCCTGTTATCACGTATCACATCTGACATTGCCTCGATATCGTTGTAGGGCACCTGGAGAGTATTCCGCGTGAAGTCTGATGGAACGCCAAGCGAGTCCGGCACTCCGAGCGTTGTTGCGCCCGAGCCTGCCTTTACAAGCACAGCCTCGTGCGCCCCGTGGAAGCCTCCCTCTATCTTGATAATCTTGTTTTNNCGAGCCACACGAAGCGCGCCCATGGTCGCCTCTGTGCCCGTTGAAACAAAGCGCACCATCTCAATACTCCTGTAGAGCCGTGTCAGGCGCTGCGCAATCTCGGGCTCAAGCTCAGTGGGCGTGCCGTAGAGCCATCCTGATTCGAGCTGGCGCCGTACTGCCTGCGCGACGGCGTCAGGTGCGTGCCCGAACAGCAGCGGACCGTATGCCATGCAGTAATCGATGTAGGTATTGCCGTCAATATCTGTAATTTTTGAGCCTTTTGCGTGCCGTGTATAGAAGGGGTAGGGTTTTATCGCACGCACAGGGCTGCTCACACCCCCGGGCAGCAGCTTCCGTGCCTGCTCGAAAAGTCTCTTTGACCGTTCTGTCGCCATGGCTATTGACTGCACATCGTAAAGTATAAAGTTTGCGTTTCAGGTGCCTGCTGAGTACTGGATAATAAAAGCGGCTTTACAAACAGCAGGCGCGTGGCAGCCGCTTCACGCAACTAAGGATGCGCTCTTGGCTTTCTGGGGGTCATCCACCTGGCGTACAACCGATTGTATCTTCTTTGCGACACCGATAATCTGGTCGTCTGTCGACGGCAGCAGCTTTACCTCAAACCTGTGCTCGCCGCTCAGCGTGTTCAGGTTGTATTCAAGGGTCATCATGGATTTTGTTCTGTACACCTGGAGCAGTGCGTCCTGTAGCTGGATACTGATATCTGACGGCAGTATCTCTGTTATGCGCACCCCGTTCAGCACTGTCGGGGGTAAGTACATGTCGAATTCCTTACCAACATTGTATTCCAGTATGGTGCCGTCAAATAAGAGCCTGCAGTACAGGTATGGCAGAGCCCTGAAGACTTCCATCATCTCGGACGCGCTCTTGTTTGACAGCTCAGCCTGCAGCCTGTGCTTCATTATCTCAAGCCTGAGGTTCTTGTTCATAGCTGCCAGATTCTCGACCGATGCTGTCAGGTCAGCTATGTACTGGGCAGCCCTGCTGTCGAGCCCTGCGCGCTTATCTTGCAAAACTTCCTTTGACGTATTAACTGTGCGGCTGAGCCTGTGGGCATATACCCCAGTGGCGGAAATAAGAATAATGGCAATAGCTATCACGGCTACCAGCAGCCAGTTATCGGCAAGCACCTGGTATGATAACAAGTTTTCGATTCCCAGAGCCTCAGCCATGTTGTCTCTTTCTGACAATTGCTATATGTATATTATCTTCAAGTATTTGTACTTGCCTATTAATAATTACATATTTGTCGGCAGAAAATTAACTTGCATCCAATGCGGTTTTCGCTTAAAAATCAGGAAATCCCAGCATCCCCGAAAAACCGAAAATCTTTATCAACGGGCAGGCATAGAGTATGGCGATGCTTCTTGCAGAAATCGAAAAGAGGGCACGCGAGCGCCGCGCGCGCATTGGCATTGGCGTGAGCACGATAACCGAGAGCATGTACGACAGCCTTGTGCATGCTGGGGAATTTGCAGACGTGGTGCTTGTGGGCGACAGGAAAAAGATTTCGCGTTATAGGTCGAAACTTGAGATAGTTGACTCCCCTGAGCCTCACAGGAAACTTGTGGATATGCTTATCAGGAATGAGATAGACGGTGCTGTCAGGGGCACGCTCAGCGCAACAAAGACGCTCTCCGCTCTCAAGGCAGGGCTTGGGGTGAAAAAGCTCCACAGGGTGGCGCTTCTTGAGACCGCGGCTGGCACTCCTTTTTTCCTTGCACCTGTGGGGATAGATGAGGGCAGCTCGGTGGATGAAAAGATTGAACTCGTACGGCGAGGAGCGGCATGCATGAGGCGATTTGGTGTTGAGCCCGTGATAGGCGTGCTTTCGGGTGGCAGGATAGAGGACAGGGGTAGGGACAGCAGGGTGGATATCTCCCTTCTGGAGGCGCAGGAGCTGACTGACAGGCTCGTAGGCATGGGATTTAACGCAAAGAACTACGCAATACTCATCGAGGATGCGGTAAAGGGGGCAAATTTAATCGTGGCGCCGGACGGCATTTCAGGCAACCTCATTTTCAGGACGCTTGTGTTCCTCGGCGGCGGAAAAGGGCACGGTGCGCCGGTACTTATCAAGCAGGTATTCGTTGACACCTCGCGTGTGAACGAGGATTTCACAAACGCTATAATGCTTGCGAGCGCTCTGGCATGGAGGCGGTAGATGCGGCATGACTGAAGAATGGCCTGTGGTCAGAGGAGACATGAAGGTGGGGCGAAAGGACTCAAGGATAGCAGTGGTCACTCTCGCAAGCGACTTTGCGCCGTTTGCGGATGCGGCTCTCAGCGGTCCCTGCAAGACAGAGAATCTCGGCATCGAAAAGATAATCGCAAATACCATCTCCAACCCGGATATAAGGTATATCCTGATATGCGGCAGCGAGTCGAGAGGGCACCTTCCAGGCAACACGCTTCTCGCGCTCCACAGGAATGGCATCGATGGCAACGGCAGGATTGTTGGCTCGGACGGCGCGATACCTTTTATCGAAAACCTTCAGAGGGATGCCATAGAGCGCTTCCAGGGGCAGGTGCAATTGATAGACCGGATAGGCACGACCGATCTGGGTGAGATAGACAATATTGTTCGTGAACATGCGAACAAAGGCGAGCGCTACCCTGAAGAGCCGATGTACGTGATTGAGAAAAAGAAAAAGGCTCCGGCAGCCTCGCGCGAATGCGTGAGCGGGGACATATTGATTGACAGCGACCTTGTGATGGATGCCGGGGCAGGGATAATCTATTCGGCACAGGAGGCATGATGTTCGTATTCAAGAAAGAGCTCCAGGTATTGAATATAGCAGGAATCAAGATTGGCGGGCAGCCGGGTGAGCGTCCGGCTGTGTTGGCTGGCACGATATTCTATGAGCGGCACAGCATTGTGACTGATGCGAAAAAGGGGCTATTCGACCGGAAGGCAGCAGAGGCGCTCATTAACAGGCAGGAGGCGTGCGCTGATGAGACTGGCAACCCCTGTCTTGTCCATATATATGGCTCGACAGACGAAGCCATCATCCGGTATATCGATTTCGTGTGCAATGTCAGTGATTCGCCTTTTCTCCTCGACTCGACCGAGGCAGCAGCGCGCATTGCGGCTGTAAGATACGTTTCCGAGGTCGGCATTGCTGATAAGTCAGTTTATAATTCGCTCAACATGAGCGTGACGCCGGGTGAGAGGCAGGCGCTTTCAGATTCCGACGTGGATGCCTCCATCGTGCTGGGGTTCAATGCCATGGATTCGTCCCTTGCAGGCAGGATGGCGCTTCTCGACAGCGGAGGCGGGGTATTTGACAGGGGGCTTCTTGCGATTGCAGGGGAATGCGGTATAAAAAAAATATTAATAGACCCGAGCATCACGCCCATGGGCAGCGGGGCGGGCGTGGCTCTGCGGATGTCGCTTGTCGCAAAAGCGAAGTGGGGGCTCCCCATCACCTCGGGCATACACAATGCGCCGTCCTCATGGACATGGCTGCGCGCAAAGAAGCAGGAAGAGCCCATGATCTATAAGGTGTGCAGCGTCGGCTCGGCGTGCCTTGCCCTGGCAGCAGCGGCTGACCTTGTGCTCTACGGACCGATAGAGAACGCGCGATTTGTGTTCCCTCTTGCAGCCATGAGCGATATCATGCTCGCGGAATCGAATGCAGACCTGGACATCTCACAGGTTGAGGGTCATCCCATACAAAAGCTGGTGTAGAGAGTGCATAAAGTGGAGGAAGTGCCGGTCGGGTACGATGTTCTGGCTGTAAATTCCGCCATCGCGCGGAGGAACAGGGAGCTTCTGGACAGCCGGGGTATCACAGCCTTCAATGTCATGGGCGCGATTGGCTCGGGCAAGACCATTCTGATAGAGCTCGCGATACAAAGACTCGGTAACAAGTACAGGATTGGGACGCTTGCAGGCGACGTTGTGGCGCGCATAGACGCGGCGCGGTTCGAGAGGCACGGCGTTCCCACGGTCGGTCTCAACACGGGTAAGGAATGCCATCTCGATGCGCATCTTGTTGAGCACGGGCTTTCCAAGCTGCCGCTTGACAAACTGGATATGGTGTTTATCGAGAATGTGGGGAATCTCATCTGCCCTGCGGACTATGCGCTTGGCGAGCACAGGCGGGTCGTGGTCGTGAGCGTGAGCGAGGGGGATGATATCGTTGAGAAGCATCCCGTGATTTTCTCGGCTGCTGACCTTGTTATAGTTAACAAGATTGACATCGCTGAGGCTGTGGGTGCTGATGCCGACAAGATGGTGGCTGATGCGCGCACGATAAATCCGAAACTGGAGGTATTGAAAACGAGTGCGAAGACTGGGGATGGGATTGGGAAGTGGATAGAGTTCGTGGAGAGGGGGAGGAGGGGATGAGTGAGGATTTGATGGGCGCTGCCCTTGGGCGGCAGGCTCGACTGAGTCACGTGCCCGGAGGTATCATAACAAGCTAAAATTATCCCAACATTGATTTATAAAACATCAACAGGCGAAATTATATCCACATGCTGCCTAAGTCCATGACTATTCAGCATCATATTATCTGTGGTCACCAGAGGTATGCCAAGTATTCTTGCACAGGCAACATGTATTATATCGCTCTCAGATATCCTGTCATCCGCT
>DUGO01000042.1:28562-30501 GCA_013331375.1 Candidatus Methanoperedentaceae archaeon
GTTCCAAGGAAAATACAGCTATCGATAAAAAAGCTATTTTTTGGCATGCTTTGCAGGCGTTCTATGCAAAATATCTAATGCGGTTTTTCCTGGAAAAGCTTCTTCAAAAAGCTTCTGGTATCTTTCAAGCCTCTCAGGGTCTTCAAATAGTCCGCCGAACTTATGCTCTTTGCACATATTCGATATCTTTATTGTGGCTTTTAATTACTTAACCATTTGCATCCTGCCTGCGGAATATGCACCAGGATGCATATAAAACACATGACCCCTTTCTACAAATAAGCTATCTGCATGCTGTTAAACACAAGGCTTACAATGCGTATTTTTTAGCTTAAAAGCAGCGCCCACTCATCTTTTTTTCGTCCGATTTTTTCAAGCAATATGGGATAAAGCCCGGAAAATCCATCCCACTCGCTTTCAATCTTGTTAATAGGTTCTGATTTACCGCTATCTATTATTTTGTTTTTAAGACTCAGGTTGCATTTCCAGCAGGCTGTAACATAATTCTCAATATCATTTTTACCCCCTCGCGTAACAGGCACGACATGATCAACGCTAGCCCATCCCCAGACAAACGGCTCTATCATTTTGCCTTTGCTGCCATTTTTATGGTAATACGTATGTCCTGGATTGAGTTCTTCAAGAAGCTTTAACGTTGGAGCAAAAAACACTGGTTTCCCGCAATAACGACAATGCCAGTTGTCTCGTGCCCATATTTTCAATTGGTCTTTTTTTGGAATGTTTTTGCGGTTCATATCAACCAATGCCCGATTATAAGTATTTAAAGTTGTATTTCTTGGGTTTTTGGGGCGCTCATTTAATCATGCAGCAACTTCACCTGCTCCAGCCATGTGACTTTCGATATCTTATAAAGGAACGCAGGTATCGCACAGTCCGGCTCGCCATCTGAAGGTCCAGAGATAGCTGCCGCCCTGTTTTTCTTTCCCTGGTTTGCCCTTGCACCTGCGATGGGAAATCAAGTTTGGAACATAAAGGCTTCGCACCGAGTTACAGACGGGCCCGGTGGGTATCTTTATAAGCACGATGCAATCAATTGTATATCAGATAAGCATGCAGTATACCACTCAGTTAATATATCGATAAGGCTATGGCTCAGGCGGTATATGATAAGCTGGAAGATGGGACATTCGCAGGTCGGATTCCATCATGCAAGGGGGTAATTGCTTTTGGGGCAACACTGCGTGAGTGTGAAAACGAACTGCGTTCAACCCTTGAAGATTGGATCCTGGTTGGTCTGAAATTGAGTCATTTTTTACCTGTGATTGGAAATATTAATCTGAACGAGGAGCCCATCTGTGAGCCGGTGGACGCCTGTAAGCGCAGGGAATTTATCAGGCGCCTGCGAAAGCTTGGTTTTGAAGGGCTTTTTTTTGGCATCAGTTCATGGTCCATGACCAGCATCGTCTTGCCATCCCATCGAATACTGAGTATTCCACACCCAAGCTCAGGATGATGATTCGGGAAGTTGAAGAAATCACAGGTCGTGAGATCGCAGTTGATGAATGGGATATGTTATGAAGGGCATCATCCGAGCCTTCGCCCCCCTTCGCATGTTCGCTTCGGCGCACTGCCATTCTGCGCTATTATCCGGATGAAAAAACCGCCGTCGTGAATCGCCTTGCCCGTGGAAAGCCATATCTAAGATGAAAACCAACTAAGCATCATGGAAATCGCTCCAAGAATTAGTGTAGATGAGAAAATCCGCTTTGGCAAGCCCGTTATCAGCGGTACACGTGTTCCTGTTGAGCTTATCCTGGGTAAACTCGCCGCAGGAATGACCTATCAAGAGATCATGGACGAGTACGTGATTACCCGTGAGGATATATTAGCAGTCCTTAACTATGCAGCCAACACCATATCAAGTGAACAGATAAAAGTGATTGCATAGTATGCCCAGATTTGTGATTGACGAGGATAT
>DUGO01000182.1 GCA_013331375.1 Candidatus Methanoperedentaceae archaeon
TTGTAGCGCTGCATCGCAATCCCGTCACGCCCTATCTCTGCCAGCTTCTTATTGAGTTCCTCCTCGTTGTACACATAGAACTCTACTTTCCCTTTTTTCACCTTGAACAGCGGTGGCTGGGCGATATAGACATAACCCGTATCTATGAGCTGGCGCATGTACCTGTAGAACAGCGTTAGCAATAATGTCCTGATATGCGAGCCGTCCACGTCGGCATCTGTCATAATTATTATACGATGATACCGCGCCGTATTGATATCGAACTCCTCCGCTTCGCCAATGGCTGCGCCTATTGCTGTTATGAGCGCGCGAATCTCCTCGTTCTTTAAGATCTTGGTCAGGCGCGCCTTCTCCACGTTCAGGATTTTGCCGCGGAGGGGCAGTATTGCCTGGAACCGTCGGTCGCGCCCCTGCTTTGCGCTTCCACCCGCACTGTCGCCCTCAACGATGTATATCTCACTCTTTGCCGGCTCTTTTTCAGAGCAGTCCGCGAGCTTACCTGGCAGCGAGCTGACCTCAAGCGCGTTCTTCCTCCTCGTCAGCTCTCTCGCCTTCCGAGCAGCCTCCCGTGCCTCTGCAGCCTCAAGCGCCTTTGTGAGTATGCCCTTTGCAGATGTGGGGTTCTCCTCAAAGTACTCCGCAAGCCCATCTGACACCAGGGTCTCGACGATGCCTTTGATATCGCTGTTGCCCAGCTTTGTCTTTGTCTGCCCCTCGAACTGGGGATTTGTCAGCTTTACGTTGATGATCGCGGTCAGTCCCTCCCGGACGTCATCGCCTGAGAGCTTGTCATCGCCCTTGAGCAGCTCCTTCGATTTCGCGTAATCGTTAGCAACCCTTGTGAGCGCAGCCTTGAAGCCTGCAAGGTGCGTGCCCCCTTCGTGCGTATTGATGTTGTTAGCAAAGGTATATACGTTCTCAACATAGCTGTCGTTGTACTGCATCGCGATCTCGACTATGGTTGAGTCCTTCTGCTTCTGGAAATAAATGGGCTTCTCGTGCAGCACGTTCTTGCTCTTGTTCAGGAACTCGACAAAGGATACGATGCCGCCTGCATACTCGAACACCTGTTCCATCCCGGAGGCTTCGCTCTTTATCAATATCCTGAGACCCCGGTTCAGGAACGCAAGCTCGCGCAGGCGGGTGGCTATGGTATCGATATTGAACTCGGTGGTCTCGAATATGGTCTTATCTGGCAGGAATGTGACAGTCGTGCCTGTGCCTTCCGCGCTGCCCGCTTCCCGTACGGGCGCAACGGGCTTACCGCGCTCGTATCTCTGCTTATACAGCTTCCCGTCGCGCCTGACCTCGACCTCCATCCACTCCGACAGCGCGTTTACTGCAGAAACACCCACGCCGTGCAGCCCGCCAGAGACCTTGTAGGCATTATTGTCAAACTTGCCGCCTGCATGCAGCATGGTCATGACGACTTCGAGCGCTGATTTGTTGTACTTCGGCATTATCTCCACAGGGATGCCGCGCCCGTTATCGGTTATTTTTACGCTGTTATCCTGCCTGAGAAGGACGTCAATCTTCGTGCAGTAACCCGCAAGCGCCTCGTCTATGCTGTTGTCCAGCACCTCGTATATCAGATGATGCAGTCCCCGTGAATCCGTGCTGCCTATGTACATTGCAGGGCGCTTTCTCACCGCCTCAAGCCCCTCAAGCACCTGTATCTGCTTTGCGCTGTATTCGTTATTTGCTTCCATGTCTGTTTCCTTCGCTCAATATCATAGAACCGCTAAACTGTTTCATCCCCTCGATACGTTCAAAATCTCATTGTCTTTTTTTGTGACCTACCGGAGCATCTGCTTCTCTAAAGGCTGTCAAAGGATATATACCTTATCCCTTTGGCGCAATCCGATTTATGTTTTAATATGATGATTATTATCTAAATATTTATATAGCGACCTATCCGGGAGTTAATGTTCTCATAATACCTTGACCCCACCGAATTATCTTTTTCTATTTTTAGGGGTTGTTGAAATCGATGCTTTACAGGATACCCACTTTCTAATGCCTGGAAATTTTATACCAGCTTTATAAGAGCCTGAAATTCTTACCATGTCTATTCTCCATGATTCATTGTTTCTATAGCGAATCTTTTAATGTATAATATCTCTTGGAAGTATAAATAGGTAGTCCTCACATAAACTTTGCACCTAAAGTACCGTTTTCAGCCGACATTAGGTGCAAAGGTGCAGGTAAAGTTTATAGTTTATCACTTTAAAGAAGGAATAAAAACGGTGCATAAGTATGAGAAACAAGAACAAGAAGGTAACTTTTGGCGATGACAAGATTGCAGGTTCAGCATATGAATGCGAAATTGTAGATTCTGTAGAAGTTCTTCAATGTAACCATCCTTCTAAGAAGATTCGGATAGATGTCCTAAAGCATGAAATGGAAATATAGAATTGAGAACATGTTATTATGAATCAAATGCTCACCATAAAACTGGAAAACTATATTGGAACTTCAGACCAAAACCGCCATGCGTACCATTATCTGACCAGAAAAAACTTAATGACCTTTTGAAAAAAAAGAGATATGATATTTAAAAATTCGGTGTAATTTCTTTTTGAGTGCAAAAGTTGGGTTCAATACCCAACTCATGCATCTCATGTATCATGACTATGATGTTGTTCGCTATGAGCTTGCAAAGCTCCTCACATATATTAAAAAATTACTATGGTTACTGGAAAAAGCTAATCGACGCTAAATCACGTCCAGCTCCTGCAACCTCTCAGGCAGATACACATCCGTAACATAGTCCAGCCCCTTCCCCGCAAAAGCCTGCTGCTCAGNNGTCGCCGTCCGTGAACACCACCACAGGCAGCTTTAGCTCGTCGTGCAGCCGCTTGATAAGCCTTCTCGTGCTGCGTGCAGGCTGCCCCTTGAGATGCACAAGAATGGAATCGAACTTCTCGTCAAAGCCGTTCTCTATAAGCCTGTCGTGCATACCGCCTGTCTCTAATGCGATAACGAACTTGGCATCATGGTCAATGAACTCGATATTCTCAACGTTGTAGGGTATCTGGTACCCTCCCTCGCCCACGTCCTCCTGGCAGTGGATTTTCCTCTCTCCCCTCTTGGTCATCTCCTTGATGCGCAGTGGACCGTAAATTGACGCCCCGTTCTCCTCAGGTCTAACGTGGAAGTCTTCCCTCTGGAGCCCGGTGATGATTTCCAGGTCTTCGATTAGCCTGTCGCTCTCAGCCTGCTCGCTGAACTTTGCTATGTCCCAGTTCTCGCTGATGTAGTACAGCTCTCGAAGCGTTGAGCTCTTGTTCTGGTCGAGATGCCCTTTAATGAGCAGGTCTGAGACATGGCAGGTCTTGAGAAGCTGGTATGCGCCCTTCACTGTTTTCGCGCATCTCATGGTCTCGCTGTCGCCGTACACCCATACATCGCTTTCCTCGTCAAGCTCGATATTCGCCTTCGTGCGCGAAGGGAGGATGATATACGGTATGGTTTCGCTTTCGAACTGCGCGTACATGTCCTGTACGATTTTCTTTAGCGCGGTCTTTGTCCGGGAGTCCCGCTCCTTTTTGCTCTCTGCCATTTACGCCACCTTCGATGCCCTTGCGCCTGTCACCATCTCAGCCTCAAGCCCTTCCACGATGGTAGGGGGCAGCTCCGAAGAGCCCGATGCCGCCTTATAAAGTATTGCTTTCTGCTCGCCCGGCTTGAGGCTAATGCCCCAGATATAATCGGTATCCCTTCCAAGCTGCAGCTTCTTATCAGGCTTCGGGCTTGCATCTTCAATCTCAACCGGCAGCGACTCGTGCAGGCTGAAGCTCCGCGCCGCTTCCCCGAAGTTTTTCACCCTGAGCTCTACATTAAGTTTACCATTATTGTTCTTAACCAAGCGCCTGACAAGCACGTTGCCCATGATTTTTGCGACCACAGGACTGATGTCCGGGGCATCCAGCCCCAGTATCTCACCCGTCTTTTTCGCAATGCGCGGCAGCACTTTCTGGATTATCTCCTCTTTTTCGCGCCTTTTTGCAAGATTATCCTGCCTCGAAAGGAACGACTTGAGCTGGCGCGCCACGTCCTTGAGCGCGAGCTCGATTTCGTTCAGGAACTCGGGCACGTCTGCAATCGCTTCCTTGGATTCAGAGGTGAACGGTATATGCGTGGATGCCACGTGGATGAGTATCATTGCAGGACCTACTGGCAGCGCGCCTGCGGGCTGCTCAAGCGAGTAGTTCTTCCACTTCATGGTCTCTATGGCATGCGTGATTGCACACGCTCCCTGCTGATACAGCAGCGGCACGCGGTTCGCA
>DUGO01000036.1 GCA_013331375.1 Candidatus Methanoperedentaceae archaeon
CTCATGCCTGCGTCGCCTTCCCTCATAGCCTGCCTCCCTTGCGCCTGGCTGCACGCTCGATTGCTGCAAGGTCTATGCCATCAGACAGCTCAAGGCGTCCTGCGCGCGTGGCACCGGTGACAAGCGCCATGCCTGCATCTGTCCTGACAACCAGTGTGGTGTATCCATCAGCGCTCCCCGTATTCCCTGCAGACACATCAGCAAATCTTGCGGCGAAATCCGTGCATTTCGGGCATCCGGCAAGCTCATCGCTCTTTATGGTACCAAGAGGCATTTCTTCGACCTCGCTGCTCGTATGTATATGGATCCTGTCGCCCCGCAGTTCCACTTTCCGTATCTGCCAGGGGGAAACGCCAAGCTCTCTGCACACTNNCCCTCGACGTCCCTGAATATTCCTGTGCAGAATAAGCCCACGGTGAACCGGATGCACTTCCCGTAGCATGCGAGCACATCGAGGTCTGAATTCATAATACGCCTCACGCTCCGCATGGCGCACGGCGTCCCTACGACCGCGAGCCGTGTAAAACCTGCTTTCACAGCGTCGCCAAGACCTTCAAGTACATTGCCCCAGGTATATCTGCTGCCAGCGAACCTGCTGAGTTCACATGCATCCGTTACCACAACCGACTCCGGCTTTTTGCTTACAACATCTGCGCCGAGCAGCAGCACACCATCCACAGACCCTGATTCAAGCGCATGTGCCAGCATGGCTGTCACAGCGCCGCCTGAAGCCGCACCTGCAACTGTCTCCTTCGCGCGGGCTGCGTGGATGGCCAAATATTCCGCAGGCGCCTCCATTTCTGCAGCTTTCCCGCAGCCTCCGAAGCATGCACCGCACGGTATGTTATCAACCAGGACCCGGCAGCTACCCCCGTACACTGGAGCCATGTCCCGGAACACTATCGTCTTCGACGGGCATACTGCTACACAGGCGCCGCAGCGCGTACACTGGTCCTGCTTCCACACTGCCTCTTCCAGATCCTTGCAACTTTCCATCGTTTTACCCCATTTGATTACAGTATGCTTCCTCATTCCTGTTTGCTGATATATAAGTATTTCCCAAGATGAGAGAAATCTTTATATATTGAAGATAGGCAATAAGCCATATACTTCCTATAAGGAGGGCTGATATGGCGAGAACAGATTACAAGACCCCGGAAAACGTGCTGAACTATATAAAAACCAACCAGATAAAGTGGGTGGACCTGCAGTTCATGNNCTCTTCCATCAAGGGCTTCAAGGCGATATTCGAATCAGACATGAGGATGTTCCCTGACCCCTCGACGTGTGCAGAGGTCCCGTGGGCTTGCAGGAACAACGGCTCGTCCCACAAGACGGTCCGCATGATCGTTGACCCGCATGAGGCATACGGGGGACCGAGATTCTCACGCGACCCCAGGTACATTGCTGAGAAGGCTGAGGCTGCGGTGAAGAAAGCCGGTTACGATGTGTCCTACTGGGGTCCTGAACTTGAGTTCTTCGTGTTCGATTCGTTCAGGATGACTCCCTCGTCGAGCGCTGCAAGGGATGCCTGGGGCGGCGCGGGCTACGAGATAGAGTCAAGGGAGGCGGCATGGCACAACGGTCCGATGAACAATCCGCCGATACGGTTCAAGGAAGGCTACTATCCGGCGCCGCCGCAGGACACGCTCCAGGACTACAGGAGCGAAGTCTGCGACCTGCTCTACGACTCATTCGGCATCATATGCGACGCGCACCATCACGAGGTGGCAACAGCCGGACAGTGCGAGATTGACATGAAGTACGACTCGCTGAAGAAGATGGGGGATAACGTGCTCACGTACAAGCAGGTGGTCAAGAATGTTGCATATTATAACAAGATGGTCGCAACCTTCATGCCAAAGCCCATTTTCGGAGATAACGCATCAGGCATGCATGTGCACCAGTCGCTCTGGAAGGACGGGCGCAACATGTTCTTTGACCCTGATGAGGAGTATGCCGAGATGTCGCAGTCGTGCAGGTACTACATCGGGGGGCTGATGGAGCATACAAGAGCCCTCTGCGCCATCACGTCGCCAACTACCAACTCATACAAGAGGCTCGTTCCCGGATACGAGGCACCCGTGTATGTGGCATGGAGCAAGAGGAACAGGTCTGCCAGCATCCGCGTGCCTGTGTATGAGAAGGGCAAAGAGGGACCCAAGAGAATCGAGTTCAGACCTCCGGACACGAGCTGCAACATCTACTTCACGTTCGCAGCGCTTGTGTGCGCCGGTCTTGACGGCATCAAAAAGAAGATTGACCCGGGCAACCCGACTGATGAGAACATCTATCATCTCTCAGCCACGAAGAGGAAAGAGATGGGCATTGAGTCATGTCCGGGCTCGCTTGAGGAGGCTATTGCAGAGCTGCAGAGCGATAACGAGTTCCTGAAGCCTGCGTTCAGCCCTGATGTAATAGAGACATGGACTGACCTCAAGTTCGAGGAGTTCAAGCAAAACTCGATAAGACCTACGCCGTTCGAGTTCTACCAGTACTTCGACATNNTCTCATATTTACAAAGTTATTATGAAAAATACGCTTTAGGTTTCTGATGTGGTGAAAATAACTTCCGACCAAAAGAGATAAATAGTTTATTCCCCATAGGTAGAGTTAAGTCTATGAGGGGTCGGAATTGCTGTTAAGTGCCGAGTGGTAAATTGTTTTGTTTTAGAGTTCCGTGTAGTTGCGTCAGATATTATGCTTTGATTCACCTTATCAGCCTCAAAAACTAAATGATAAATATTTAGTGGTAGGGAAATACCATTTTTTTCCGAGTACGCTATAAGTACATTCAACAATTCTTTAATTGCCTCAAGAAATTGTAAATTTGATTTAGTGAACTGTTTGATTTCTTGCAAATCACTTCTTAGTAGGTTTCGATATNNATATGATTCTGGTAAAAGATAGTACACCTTTTGTGGAAAATCAATTCCCTTTTTTTTAGAATAGTCCATTAGTGGTACTACCAATTCTTTGAATGCGTTGAGTAAATGCAAATTTAATTCAGCAAGCTTTTTTATATTTTGTAGCTCTGTATTTTGTGTTCTCATTCGTACATCCCCTCGTGTGGTTTTGCTTTTTTAGGCTCTGGTTTATCGCTGATTTGTTCAATCATAAATTTATAAAATTCGTCATGTTCTGTTATTTTTTTGGTTATTGATTTTATTTGAGATTTTAGCTTTCTTATATCAGGATTATTGGGATTCTTCTTGGAGATTGTATCTATTGTTTTTTGTTGCAAAACAATTAGTAATTCCAAATAAAGAGCATTTTCGGTCAATGTGTGAATTATTTTGTGTATATCTATAATTTCATACTATAGACCTTTGGCTACAGATGATGCGGCTTTTATTTCTGGAGTTATTTCTGGAGTTTCAGCTTTAAAATATTCTTCGTATTTCCTTTTTCGGTCAAGAAGTTGCTCCTGTACCCGCTCATGAGCTTCCTTCATAATCTTCCGTCTTAAGTTATAATATTCAAGGGCGGCTTTATCATCGTCGGCTTTGCGTTTCATTGCTTCGTCTCCTTCTTTTTTATCCATTCTCGTATAGCGTCCTCGACAAGCTCTGATA
>DUGO01000148.1:0-2292 GCA_013331375.1 Candidatus Methanoperedentaceae archaeon
GCAAAAGAGAGCAACGGAGACTGTATTAGAGCAGGCGAAATTGATATGTAAAGACCTGGCTGAAGTGAAGACTGATGCGTGAATCTCAAATGAAAGACATTAATATAATTGGTTGATCAACTCCATAGTTATCACCCTTCACCTCTATTCTGTTCCCGAGCAGCCCCGCACATACGCATTTCCAAACGGATGGCGCTGGTCAGAGCATTCTGTGACTGTCGATGCCGTCATATACATTCTCTTTGTTTCCGCGATACCATTCCCTCATAAACCGATGTCGGAAGTTTCGTCTGAGAACAATATCAACTTTTTCCCACCCTCAACCTTTATATACCCGCACCACTAACCTGAGGTTAGTAACCCAAAGTTACTACCCACAGGTTACTGCGAGAAAAACATGATAGACACATCAATGCTGCTGGACATCCTGGGCAACCAGAACAGGAGGAAGATACTCAACCTCCTGGCAGGCAGACCCTGCTACATGAGCGAGATAGCAGAGCGGCTCGACGTGGGAGCCAAGGCAGTGCTCAGCCATCTTGAGATGCTTGAGCGCGCAGGGCTGGTGCAGGGCTCCTTCGACAACAGGCGGCGCAAGTACTTCCGCATATCGGATACGCTGCACATCGAAATATTCCTGTCGCCGTACTCGTACGACGAGGGCTCAGCCACTGTCTCGGTCAGGCAGGCAGCAAACGATGCGGCAGGAGATGCAGCCAATCTATCAGGGCTCAGCAAGGAGTTAGCCAAGCTTGAAGACGTGAAAAAGGAACTTGCGCGGCAGCAGGAAGAGCTGTACGCGCAGATAACAGAGCTCCGGGAGCGCTGCATCTCCATCATAAACCATGCCTCAGAGGACTACCTTGAGGCAGGCATACTGTACGAGCTGCTGCGGGGTCCGAGAGACCTGCGCTCGCTGTCCATCCGCCTTGCAGTGCCTGAGTACGTGATAGAGGGCTACGTGGAACGAATGAAAGAGAAAGGAATCGTGAAAACGTATATTAAAATGAATACGCAATACATAGAATACGGAGAGTAAGGAGGAATTATGGTAAGAAGATGGGGACACTGGGATATATTCCGTGACTTCGAAGATGAGTTCAAAGAGATAGACAGGATGCTCAACCGCATGCTTGAGGCATCGCGCGAGAGCCGCGAGCCGCTCATATACGGGTTCAGCATGCACGTTGGACCCGACGGCGTACCGCAGATAGAGCACTTCGGGAACGTAAGACCCGAGATACCTGAGGGCACACGGGAACCATTCACATCAACCATCGTCGATGACAAGGCGAATGAGGTCCGCGTGACTGCAGAGATGCCCGGTGTGGGCAAGAGCGACATCGAGCTCAATGCCACAGACAGCGGGCTCACGATAAAAGTCGATAAGGGAGACAGGAAATACTACAAAGACGTCGCCCTTCCCGCAGCCGTGAACCCGGATTCAGCCGCTGCAAAATACAACAACGGCGTTCTTGAGGTCACGCTGAAGCTAAAGGAAAAGAAGCCGAAAGGCAAGACCGTGAAAATCGAGTGATAGAGTGAGAATATGACCAAAACGAAAGAGATCACACTAAAGGTAAGCGAGGCTCGCTCCTCGGATGCGGGGAGGGGCATCGCACGCATAGACCCCGCTCTGGCAGACAAGCTCGGGCTTGAGACCGGCGACGTGATAGGCATCGAGGGAACGAAGCGGACCGCAGCCATCCTGTGGCCCGGGTATCCAGAGGACGCAGGTGCAGGCACCATCAGGATAGACGGCACCGTCAGGCGGAATGCGGGCGTCAGCATAGACGACAAGGTAAATGTGTACAGGGTGCAGACAGCACCTGCAGAGAAGGTCACGTTCGCGCCCACCGTGCCCCTGAAAATCACAGGCGGTGAGGCTTACATCTCCCGGATACTCGACGGCAGGGTAATATCCCGCGGGGATTTCGTGGAGCTGAACCCGATGGGCAGGCGCATAGACCTTGTGGTCACGTCCGTGAAGCCTGCGGTGGAAGCTGTCATCCTTGGGCTTGAGACCCAGGTCGAGATAAGCGAGAAGCCTGCCAAGGAGATGCCTGCTGTCGCAAGGGTATCCTATGAGGACATAGGCGGGCTCGGGGANNNGAGATGATAGAGCTGCCGCTGCGCCATCCCGAACTCTTCGAGAGGCTCGGCGTTGAGGCTCCTAAGGGCGTGCTGCTCCACGGTCCGCCCGGTACTGGCAAGACCCTGCTCGCGAAGGCTCTCGCCTCTGAGACCAACGCCAACTTCCTCACATTGAGCGGACCTGAGATAATGAGCAAG
>DUGO01000148.1:2312-4277 GCA_013331375.1 Candidatus Methanoperedentaceae archaeon
AGGTTCGACCGCGAGATAGAGATTGGCGTCCCTGACCGCAACGGCAGGCTGGACATACTGCATATCCATACAAGAGGAATGCCGATGGCTGAGGACGTGGTGCTTCCGAAGTTCGCTGACATGACACACGGCTTCGTGGGTGCAGACCTTGCAGCACTCGCACGTGAGGCAGGCATGAGAGCCATCCGCCGCGTGCTCCCTGACCTTGACCTGGACGTGGAGACCATACCCGCTGAAATACTTGAAAAGCTTGTGGTCACAAACGACGACTTCAAGAGCGCGCTCAGGGACCTTGAGCCTTCTGCGATGCGCGAGGTGTTCATCGAGGTGCCGGACGTGCACTGGAGCGATATCGGCGGGCTTGAGGATGCAAAGCAGGAGCTCTCCGAGGCTGTGGAGTGGCCCATGAAGTACCCGCTGCTCTTCAAGCACATGAGCGCAAAGATACCCAAAGGCGTGCTGCTATACGGACCTCCAGGATCAGGCAAGACTTTGCTGGCAAAGGCTGTGGCTACCGAGAGCGAAGCGAACTTCATCTCTGTGAAGGGACCTGAGCTTCTGAGCAAGTGGGTTGGCGAATCCGAGAAAGCCGTGCGCGAGACGTTCAGGAAAGCCAAGCAGGCAGCCCCGTGCGTCATCTTCTTTGACGAGATAGATGCGCTCACGCCAACGCGAGGCGCAGGCTTCGACTCGCACGTCACAGAGCGGGTGATAAGCCAGATACTCTCTGAGCTTGACGGCATTGAGGAGCTGCACAACGTGACCGTGATAGCAGCCACAAACAGACCTGACATCATAGACCCCGCGCTCCTGCGCCCCGGGAGATTTGACAGGCTTGTGTACATTGCGCCGCCGGATGAGAAGTCGCGCATCGATATCCTGAGGATACACACAAAGGACAAGCCGCTTGGCGAGGACGTGAACCTCGATGAGATAGCGGCAAGGACAAAGAGTTACACGGGCGCTGACCTTGCAGCCATATGCAACGAAGCCTCGATGCTTGCCATACGCGAGTACGTGCAGGACGGGAAACCCACCGGGGACGAGAAGGCTGTGAAGGAGCAAAAGGTGATGAAGAAGCACTTCGAGGCAGCCATGAAGAAGGTGAGACCGCCATCCAAAGAGGAGCTTGACAAATATACGAGGATAGCTGAAGACTTCGTTGCGCACGCCATGTAAGACGCAAAAAAGGAGCAGGCAGCCCAACCCGATGCTGCCTGCCGGATTTATTTTTTCTATCATGCAGCCTGTACACTGAAGCTTTAACGGGCAGTGACTCTGGGCTCATGGAGTAAAACCAAAATTATATCATCTGTGAAGCCCCATTCATACTTGTCCATGCGTTCCATACCTGTATCGAAGTACATCCGGGTAATGGGGTACCTGGTGAAGAACTGGAGCGCCGGGGAGTCAATATATCCGGTGTACTGCTCTCTCAAGCTCACACGTAGGTGCAACTTTCGGTGCTCGTTCTGCAACTGCTGGCACCAGTCAAGGACCTGGAAAGACATACCCACTGAAGACGTGAAGCGCATCATAGACAATATCGCATCCTCCTCAGTCCTTTTGTGCTCGTTCGAGGGCGGCGAACCGCTCGTGCGGGATGACATCGAAGAGCTGCTCAGGTACCAGAGCACAAAACCCTTCTACCTCCTCTTCACAACAAGCGAGCGGAGGCTCCTCACTGACTATCCCATGGACAGGTATGCAAAGTACATCGATTTCCTGCACATCAGCATAGACGAGGGGCACGAGAACATGGAGATGTACGACCTGCTTGAGGATTACACCAAACTCGGTCCAATAGTTACGGTCCAGATAGTGGTCACAAAAGATACCATCGATGCGCTCGAATCCAAGATCAAAAGGTGCTACGAGACAGGCGTCAAGGCTGTGGTCATGGTGGCAGCGCGCCTGCAGAATGCACGGGACCATTATCCCGACACAGCGGCGCTCTCAAGGAAT
>DUGO01000073.1 GCA_013331375.1 Candidatus Methanoperedentaceae archaeon
GGAGTACAGCACGTATGTGGGAGTCCTGAGCCTTGCAGCAAAGCCTTCCATGAGCGTGCGCGTGCCGTCGAGAACGATATCCAGCGATTTGTTGAGCGTCATCACCCTCTGGGCTTCATCAGGCTCGTTCGTCGAGCTCTTGATGATGTGCAGGGCGCGTTTCAGGTACTCGCTCTCTTTGCCCCACAGGTTCGCAAATGCGATGAGTGCCTCGTCAAGACTTGAATAGACACGCGCATGCAGGTCCCATATCATTTTCCGAAGGTCAGCCGCAAGCGGTCTGTGTGAGTTCTCGGCTGCGAAGCTCATGGCGCGCTCCATGTTCGGCACAAGTTTCATGGACATCACAAGGTAGCTTGTTATCTCGGGTATGTCACCCAGAGAATGCACTTTCATGAACCTTACGTAGATTTTGGGGAACTCGCTCAGGTATATGAGCCCGGCAAGCGGCAGCACCATCGAGGTGAGAATGAGGAGTGCTGCATTGCTTTCAAGCGGGACAGAAACGAAGATGGCAAGGTCGACGATTGTAATGATAAACAGGAGTCCAAGAGCTCCTGCATAGGCTGCGAGCTGCACTTCGTACGGCTCTAAGTCGAATCCTGAGAAATTGATGGCATCCAGCAGCTCCCTGCTCACGGTTTTTTCTGAACTTGCCTTTATTTTCTCTGTATTCAGGATGCGAGAGAATAGCTTTGCTGAAATCCTGGCGAATTTCACATACGAATGCATGCTACTCCAGCCCCTTCACAAGCTCGTCATACCACGAACCCCAGCGGTCATAAACCCTCTGGTAATCCACCTTTTTCTCGTCCTCCTCGCTTAGGAAGAACCAGAACATGTTGTTGGCTGCCGAGACCATGTCTGCCTCAAGGAGACCAGGTTTGTTGCGTCCCGCGTTCGCTATCTTTTCCTTTATGGCTGCACGCATGCGTATATTCGCCGCAACGTCCTGCATCGTAAGCCCCCATTTGCGTGCGATTTTCCTCACGACCTCGGACTGCCCCTTGTCAAGCACGTCAGCAGCCACAAGCGAATCCCGCGCAGGATCGAACAGCATGATATCCCTGAACACATGCTCAGGTGAGGGGTCTGCGCCCCAGCTACCCATGACCTCTGCTATCTGAACCACACGCTTCTGCTTACGCATCGTCCCGCTGATGCGGATATTCGAGCACACCACCACGGCGTCGGTTGACTTGAAGGATGCAGCCGGTACCCCGAGGTTGTGGACTATCCTCTCAAAAACAGCATGCGTGGACGAGCCGTGTATCGTGCCAAGCACCGAGTTGCCTGCAGTTCCCACCTGCATAGCCTCGTACAATACCTTTACCTCAGGTCCCCTGACCTCGCCGAGGACCAGAGTCGAGCTGCCCATCCGCAGTGATGCGCGCAGCGCCACGTCAGGTCGTATCTCAGCGTCCGATGCCATCACAGCAGACTGCGTGTTCATGCCCTGCACCTTCCATCCGAGCCGCTGGAGCTGCTCTACCGGCAGCTCTGGCGTATCTTCTATCGTGAGTATCCTGTACTTCTGGGGTATCTCAAGCAGCATGGCGGAAAGCAGCGAGGTCTTGCCTGCGCCCACTCCGCCTGCTATGAGGATGGACGACTGCCCGTCTATGAGAAAGCTCAAGAGCCCTGCAGCGAGAGGCGTTAGCGAGCCCCTGGATATGAGCTTGGGGAGCGTCCAGGGCGTTCTTGCGTGCTTGCGGAATGCATAGGCTATGCCCTTTGCGCTCAGGGGATTTCCTATGACAGATACTCGTGTCTTGAACTCGGGCAGGTCCATGTCGAGCACAGGATTCGCCTCTCCGAACGGTCTCCCGCTGATAGCCCGAAAGCGCGTAATCATCGAGTCTATGTCGTCCTGTGAGAAGAAGATGTTGGACACGCACTCCTCACCCTCTACCACGATGTGGAGCGGGTTGATGTCTACGGGCGCGTTCGCATACACGTCTGTCACGCGCTCATCAGAGAGCACGTCTTCGAGCAAGCCCAGCCCTGCTGTGTATTTTGCAGTGATGTCAGCAAGCGTGTTGACCTGCTCAGGCGATAGCTTCACCCTCATCGCAGCCGCTTCTTCAGAAATGAGCTGCTTGCCCCTGCGCTTGAAATAATCGCGTGAGTTGGACGGGTCTGAGAAATCAAGGTCTTTCGGTCTGTGCCTGACAAGCCGTCGTCTCACGTTCTCAAGCAGCGTGAGCTCTTCCGGCTTCAGGTTATACTCCATGGGCAGCAGAAAGTACATGCTCTCAGGTCTGTCAAGCAGCCTGTATATCGAGACCTCCATGGCTCTTCCGCCCGGTCTCTGCACGTCGTACCCCTCCATGAACACGGCGTTTTGCGGGGGCTTTGTATATACGCGGGATGATGAGAAGCGAGGTCTGACATACGGCTTTATGAGCTCCTCGTAGTCACCCCATACTGTGAGCCCAGAGCTCATGCGTTCAAGCAGGGATGCGAACTTCTCCCTGCATACCGCATTGGCACGGTTCCCCGAATTGCGAAGCTCGATGATGCGGTTGCTGATGTCAGCATAGGATTTCAGGGGGTCTCTTGCACTCCTGTCAATGACCGAATTCAGCCAGACCTTCCAGTCTTCCCCGCCCGCTTCGCAACCCGGTATGTCCGCATCCCTGTACACGCTCAGGCTGTCTATGAACCTTGCAAGCGCATATAGCGTCTCAAGGTGCTCAGATTCGTAATCCCGTTCGTACAGGTGCGAGAGCGTCAGGCGCTCTGCAGTGAGCTCTCCTGTGAGTATCCTGAATATGCTTTCCCTGCATACCGGGTCGCCAAGAGTTGAGACTCCGTGGCTGCACGCCCTGCAGTCAAGGACTATGGACTTCTTGTTCCTGTGGCGCTTTACCTTATACGGGCATCCCTCGAAGCGCTTTTCTTTTTTCCCGAGGAGCGATTTGAGCCTGTCTAAAAAGCCAGCTTTCTGCTTTTTGCCTGTCATCAGGGCAATCACTTAAAGAATTGCGATATATTAACTTATCCAAATTTTCTCGTTTCAAGTCTACAACGTCCTCTAGCCGTGGCAGGATCAATTCAAAGCCGCCCTCAAGCAGTCTTCAGTGCTCGCAAGCTGGCTCTGTGCCCCGCACATGCCGGGTATGTACGCATGAGCCTTTCCCGAATCCACCATGATGCATTTGAACCTGTTGCTCGCGGGCGAGACGACCATGCAGGTATCATAGAACACCTTTGCGCCTGATGCCCTGATGCTCTCCACAAGCTCCGGGTGGTGCTCCCCGACCGCACGCGAGGTAAACACCCACACCTCCTTTTTCACTTTTCTCCCCTTCAGAAGACAGGATAGCCTCCGGAGCTCAGCCTCTGAGCAGTGAGGGCAGCCAAAGGCGATTAGCTCGGGCTCGCAGCCACAGCCCTTCACGAAATCGATATCACTGCGCGTAACCGTGAATGACACTGCGGGCGGCTCAAAAGCCCCGGCTTCCGGCGTGACGCCTGCAACATGATAAAGAGCCACGGCTCCTGATGCAGCCATGGCTGCGCCTAAGGCTTTAAGTTCGTCAAGCTGTGGTCTGTCACGAAGCCGGAACAGCGGTATCCTGCTGCCGGCTTCTTTCCCGACGATAATCCCGAGCGCACCGAAGTCCGCGCCGCTTAAGCCAGTGTCCACCTCCACGAGCAGCGAAGGCGCCCGGTGGCTGTCGATGTGCAAGCCGTAGTTCGCAGTCTTCCCGAGGAGCGCGGCTGCAAGCGCGCCCGGACCTCCTTCCCTGTTCGTCCGTGCCCCAATTACAGAGTTCGCGTATGAGACCGCTGATGACTCGCTCCATGCAAGATGGTCACCGAATGACGGTGGACTGAAATAGTAGGGCGTACAGGTGCAATCAACGCTGATGCCCAGCTTCTCGTAGGCTTTTATGATACGGTGCTGCTTTTGCGCGAAATCCGGGGATACGCCCATCTCTTTCCATGCAAGCAGGTCCATGCCGGCCGGGTTCAGAATCGAGGGCACAGCTACTTTTCCCTTCAAATCGGAAATCCACTCAAGCCCTGCATCGCCTATGGTCTTGTAAGAAACCCCTGCA
>DUGO01000198.1 GCA_013331375.1 Candidatus Methanoperedentaceae archaeon
GATGTTTCGCCTGACATAGTGCACATTAGCAGGATTGCCTGTCACGGTGATGATTTTTGCCTGTTTGGTGCTCTTTGTCTTCGGGTCTGTAACATTGGCTATGTTGCACCGCAGAAGCCGCACCTTGCTGTTCCCGCCCATGACCGGTATTTCTATGCGCCTGACCTCATTGATGACCGGGTCTGCAGGCTCGCGCCCGAGCTCGAACTTTCGCTTGCCTCGCGCCCGGATTATCCTGCCGCCCGACTCTTTTCTCTTTGAACCGCCTTGCCACTGCATGTATATCCTCTCTTGGGAAGAACCTGTAACGTTAAGCTCATACTTCAATCTTTCGGCTCATGCGCGATCAATAAAAGAACCACACATCGTATCGTCTATCCCCCTCAGTAGAGCTATAGAATAACCATTANNTTATTTTTGAATAATCAAGAAGAATACCTGCCATCTAAAAGGACATCTCAAAAACTGGCTAAATCGAAATTATAGTACAATAAAACTATATGCTCTTTAGGTTCCGGCTCTTTCTGTCAATACCAAAACGTTATGTTACCTGATGTCTTAGTACAGTTACCGGTGAACTAATGGAGCAGGACCTTTCTCGGATAGGGATTTCACTTCCCGAACATTTGCTTGAGAAGTTCGACAGGATCATAGAAAAGAGGGGCTATGCCTCACGCTCTGAAGGCATAAGGGATGCCATACGGAGCTATATACGGTACTATGAGTGGATGAGTGAGGTCGAGGGTGAGCGTGTGGGCACGGTATCGATGGTATATGACCATACGCACCGCGGACTTGTGGATACGCTGACCGATGTCCAGCATGAGTTCTCAGGGATAATCAGGTCCTCCATACATTTCCATATCGACCATGATACCTGCATGGAGGTGCTACTGCTGCGCGGCGAGGGAAAGGACGTGAAGGCTGTGGCAGAGCGCATCATGACAATTAAGGGCGTGAAGCATGTGAAGCTCACGACCATAAGACCGGGAGAGGAGATATGAACTGCAATTCCTGCTATCGGTATCTGCCATTCCGGGAGAAAGGATGAGGGGGCGAGGGCTGTTCATTATTGACTCACCGGCGCAGGATTTCAATTACTTTCTCAATAACGGAATCAATCGCTTTCTTTTTGAGGTGACCTGCTGAATACAGGATTATGCTGCTATCTGCGGTAAAGATTCGGTTTGGTCTTAAATGGCTCTTTTTCCTGATGTTCCCCTTCTCAAAATCGTTTTCAACTATCGGAATGGCATATTCATCTTCATGCGTCATCGGTTAAGCGAAAAATCGTGATAAATCATAGGAAATACGAAGACTCGAAACAAGATACTATGAGATGCACAGCCGAAACAGATGCGTATTTCAAGATTTTGTACATTTTGCCATATCCTCGAATTTGTCCAAAAACATGATCATTAAGCCGTTTTTTCTCCTTAACCGATGACCGATGATTTTGATTACTATACCCCGCTGCTCTGCGGCGGGGTGTGCCGTCGCAATTTGACTGTGACTTTTTCATATCTTTCTTCGCAGTTGCAGGGCTTGAGGACAGGGAACTTGCAGACAGGTTCGGCAGCGAATATGAGAGATACGTGAAAAAGGTGCCTTCTTATATTCCGCGATTCATAAAATAGGACAGAGCAAGCCAAGGTCCGGACTCGAACCGGAGTGTAATCGCTCTGCAGGCGATTGCGTAGCCGCTCCGCCACCTTGGCGCAGGGGATTTCTAATACATCGATAGGTAATAAGCGTTTTGTTTGGGGCATGGCGTGCATCTGTATGCGGCTTTATGATATGATCATTACTAATGCCGGATACAAGAGATAACAATTAAATATTAGCCCGCTAATGTTGGGATAGCCATGCTTGATATAATCGAATGGGAACTGAAGGATGTAAAAAAGCCAGGCATAGTGCTGGCTCTGACAAAGGCAAATAATTATCACGAGGCAAACGTCGATTTGATCAAATACATGGTTAATATCCGGAAAGAACCCGGAGTTATCGTCACCTCGAATAAGCCGTATGCGACGATGAAGAAGATCCTTGAAGATGAAAACATAGACCTGCGGATGATTATATTCATAGATGCAATAACCAGGGTCAGTGGCGGTGACGTGCAGAATGTCGCAGGCTGCTACTACCTGGATGACCTGCACAACCTGACCGACATGGCGCTGGTCATAGACGAAGCCATACAGGCGATACCGTATGATGAGAAATTCCTGTTCTTTGACTCTATTTCAACGCTTCTCATCTATAACAACACGGGAAGTGTAGCAAAGTTCATCCATTTCCTGACCGGGAAAATACGCAGATGGAAGCTTGACGGCATATTCCTCTCACTCGAACTTGAGAGCGACTCGGAGCTGCTATCCCAGCTATCCCTGTTCTGCGATAAGGTGCTGCGGCTTGAGAAACCAGAGGTAAAACAATAACGAATGGTAAAACGATAGTGTGATAATATGGTCGATATTTTCCTGCAGGTGCTGATACTGATGACCATGGTATTCGGGCTGTGTACTGTGGTACTTGGCTACAGGGCTATCCAGAAGCTCACTGAAGGACGCCTGAAGTCATATGCGATGATGGTCTGGTATGCCCTTTTGTTTTTCTCGGTAGGAGGTTTCCTTCAGAGCATGGATGAGTTCTTCGGGAATAATGAAAGTACTTATGCCTTTTTTGAGTATATCTTTTACGTTGCATATTATATGCTTCTCCTCTATGCGATTTATATGCTTTATGAAATGTCCAGGCAGTTCAGGCTTGCGGAAAAGATAAAGCTGATGAGAGAGGCAAAAGGGGAGGGCGCAAAGTGAAAGACATCATACTATACTTTATCTATTTTGTCGGGACGCTGGGCATAGCCACGATTTTGATTAGCCTTGCCATTTCACGAAGGCTTGGAAAGGGCACCATACGCGCATTTGTCAACCAGGTCATCGTCGTTATGCTGATATTCTCCATCGCAGGGCTGCTGAGGTCCGTACATCTGTTCACAGCCGCTCCGGTATTGTACGGGATTAACATCGTTTATCTTGAGTATATGATTTTCAGTCTCACATATATCTTAGCTTCATTCAAGCTGTACCGCATGACCAACACCTTCGGGTTCAAATGAGTCGTGATGAACAATTCCGGATATTTCCGGATATCCGGAAGAGAAAGTACGATACAGAATGGGCAAGTCCCGTAAAACAGGAATCTATTTAGATTAAAGACTCATTATACTACTCTGCTTCAGGGTGTACCATGCGCATTATCATAATCGGCGCCGGGGATTTTGGATATCATATAGCAAAAGCCCTCTGCAAGAAGAACGATGTTGTGATAGTTGAAAAGGAACCGGCATCCCTCGACCGAATCGGAGAGCTTGATGTGCACACGCTTCAGGGCAACGGAGGGGATGTAAAGGTACTTGTGGAAGCCGGTGTAAAGAAGGCAGACCTCTTTGTTGCAGTCACACGCTCGGATGAGCTGAATATAGTCGCATGCATGGCTGCAAAGCTGCTGAATCCGGATATAAGGACTATCGCCAGGGTCAGTAACCCGGACTACATCGACAAGCCAGTTGACAGGAGGAACAAGATAGGCGTTGATGCTATGGTCTGTCCCGAGCTGGCTCTTGCTGCAGAGTTTGAACAGGTAGTATCAATGCCGTCAGCCGTAAGCGTTGAAAACCTTGTCAGCGGCAAAGTCAAGATGGTGGAGTTCAAGATCAACAAGTTCAACCCCCTTGTGGGAAAGAAGCTCAGCGAGGCAAACATACCCCACGGCTGTGTCATCTCCGCCATATTCAGGAAATCGGAACTTATGATACCGCACGGTGACGATGTCATCCTGGTCGGAGACAGGATACTCTCTGTTGGCAGGCTGGAATCCATTACCGAGTTCCGTAAAATGTTCGGCGAGAGCCCGGGACAGAAATTCCGCGTTGCCATCATCGGCGGCGGGAATGTGGGATTCTATCTTGCGAACATGCTGCGTAAGACTGATTTCTACATAAAACTGATAGAGCGTGACAAGAAACGGTGTGAAGAGCTCGCCGAGAAGCTGCGAGGGATTCTCATAGTACACGGGGATGGTACAGATATTTCCCTGCTGAAAGAGGAAGATATCGGTTCTATGGATGTTACCGTATCAGCCACGGACAGCGATGAGCGCAATCTCCTGTGCTCGCTGCTTGCAAAGCAGTTCGGTGCAAAGAAAGTGGCTGCGCGGGTGGACAGGTTCGAGTACACAAGGCTCTTTGAAATGGTGGGCATTGATGTGGCGATGAGCCCCATACAGGCAACCGTCAATGAGGTGCTGAAATCGACCATGGGCACGGGAATAGAGTCCCTCATCAATATCGAGGAGGAAAAGGGGAAAATCATTGAGCTGACCGCGAACCAGGGTTCAAAAGCAGTGTCAGCGCCGCTCAAAGACCTGAAATTCCCGAAGGGTGCGATAATAAGCGTAATAGTCCGGGATAACGACGTGATAGTCCCGGACGGTAGCCATGTAATAGCTCCGGGAGACCGTGTGATCGTTTTCGCTCTTACCTCTGCCGTATCAAAGGTAGAAAGCCTGTTCGGATGAAGCATGAACTACAAAGTGATATTGAATTTTATTGGCACCATCCTGAAGTACATAGGGTTCTTTATGGTTGTGCCGCTAATCCTGGCGCTCTATTATGGCGAGCCGCTCCTGCCATTCCTTATTCCGGCTGTATTCACCACGCTCTCAGGAATCCTGATTGAGTCAAGGACCACTTATACCGAAGAGCCGCACGTGCGCGAAAGCATAGCCATCGTTGCGTTTGTCTGGCTCGTAGTCTCCCTGTATGCCTCGCTCCCGTTCATCCTCATGGAAAGACCGCTGTCCCCGCTCGATGCCTTGTTCGAGTCGATGTCAGGATTCACTACCACGGGTTCAAGCGTGATACCGGATGTGGAGGCTCTGCCCCGCAGCATCCTTTTCTGGAGGAGCTTTATCCAGTGGCTCGGAGGCATGGGCATCATAGTCCTGTTCATCGCAGTCCTGCCCAAGCTTTCAGTGGCAGGTCGCCAGCTCCTTAACGCCGAGGTCACTGGTCCAACAGAGGATAAACTGAGACCAAGGATTCGGGAGACCGCAGGGGTGCTGTGGGGCGTGTACCTCGGGCTCACTTTTACAGGCATACTGCTGCTGTATCTTGCAGGCATGCCGCTCTTCGATTCTGTCAACCATGTGTTCGCAGCGGTCGCAACCGGGGGCTTCTCAACAAAGAACGCGTCTGTGATGGCATACGGGAGCCCGCTCATCGAGCTCGTACTGGTATTTGTGATGTTCATGGGAGGCGCATCCTTTGCTCTCCATTACAGGATGATATATGCAGACCGCACAAGCCTGGTAAGGGACAAGGAATTCCAGGTCTATTTCTCATTAATTGCAGGAGCTATCGCGATTATCGCATTTATGCTGTGGCGCGCGGGAGGTAGCGCTGCAAATGCGCTAATGGATGCGCTATTCCAGGTCGTATCCATTATGACGACGACGGGATTCGCATCTGTTGATTTTGACAGATGGCCCGATGCGGCGAGATTCATGCTTCTTATCCTGATGTTCGTTGGCGGATGTGCAGGTTCGACGGCAGGCGGGATAAAAGTCGTTCGCCTCATAATTCTCCTTAAGTACGGCTACAGGGAGATGTTCAGGACGCTGCACCCAAAAGCAATCAAGCCAATCTGGCACGGGGGGAGGGCAGTACCCGAGGATATCCTGCAGTCAATACTATCTTTCTTTATCCTGTATATCTTTGTGTTCGTTGTCAGCGCTGTCCTGCTCGGTCTTATGGGACTGGACATGATAACAAGCGCAAGCGCTGCTGCTACTGCTCTCGGTAACGTGGGTCCGGGGTTCAATGTTATCGGACCAATGGCGAATTTCAGCACAATCCCGCAGCAAGCCAAGATTGTGCTGATTCTTGACATGTGGATTGGGCGGCTTGAGATTTTCACGGTTCTGAGCCTGCTCGTGCCCGAATTCTGGAAAAAATAGTATTATATGTATTATATGGGGTGCTATACCAGGTCTTTGAGGTCAAGGAGAAGCTTGGGATTTGCCCTGACAAGAGCCTTCAGCAGCCCCCAGACTGTCATTTCCTCAAGGTTTGTGCCCTCAAGCGAGGCTGCAAGCCGGTTGAAGTCGCTGTCATTCAGTTTCAGGAACTTGTTCTTTACGATAAGGGCTTTGCGTATCTCTTCACCGATTACTGCGCGCCATCGCTTTTCATACTCCATCAGGGCTTTTGCGCAAACATCCCCGGACCCAATCGCTTTTGCTGCAACTTCGCCTGCAATCTTCCCCGCATCCATGGCGTTCGCGATACCGCCGCCTGTCAGCGGATTTGCCTGGTGTGCCGCATCACCCACGAGCATCAGCCCATCAGCCACGCTCCTCTCAATGGTCCCCCTGACGGGTACGCCGCCGACGACTATCTCAGTGATTTTGCCATCCGGCAGGTGCTTTTTTACAAAATCCTTGAGCAATGACATGGCTCTGACTTTACCCGACTTTGACCCGAGCACCCCTATGCCGACGTTGGCAGTGTCCTCGCCCTTGGGGAATATCCACACATAGCCGCCCGGGGCTATGCCGGTGCCAACGTAGAACTCGCAAAAATCGCGGTCAACGTCTATCCCGGTCATCAGGAACTGCGCGCAGCTCTCGACGTCCGAAAGGCGCAGCGACGTGTCTATG
>DUGO01000128.1 GCA_013331375.1 Candidatus Methanoperedentaceae archaeon
TGTGCTCATAGCCTGGAACAGCGTGAGCGCTTCCTTGCCCCGCACCTCGCCCACAAGCAGGTACTCGGGTCGCTGCCTGAGAGCCGCCCTCAGCAGTTCGTACATGTCAATCGCGCCTCGTTCGTCTGCAGTGAACGAGTCCCTTGTCACTGCCGGTATCCAGTTGGGGTGCGGCAGCTTGAGCTCCCGGGTATCCTCAAGGCTTATGACTTTCGCTTTCGGAGGTATGAACAGTGATACTGCGTTCAGTGATGATGTTTTGCCTGAAGCCGTGCCGCCTGCAAAAATGAGGCTCTTGTTGTTCTCGATGCACAGCCACAGGTACGCCATTGATTCCGCAGAGAACGTCTTCCACTTGATCAGGTCTATTGGCGTCATGGGCACTTCACTGAACTTGCGTATTGTGAACGTGCCTCCGTGCGCCGTAACTTCTGTGCCGAGCGTCATCTGGATACGCGAGCCGTCCGGCATGGTAGCATCGACCATCGGCTCGGCTACCGAGATATGCTTTCCGCAGCGCNNGATGTGCTTGCCGCAGCGCTGCGCGAGCCTTATCACGTACGAGTTCAGCTCGGTCTCATTGTAATATATGTTCGTCGGGATATTGGTGTACTTCTTGTGGTACAGGTATATTCGCTTGTCATGCCCGTTGGCAGAGATATCCTCTATCGTGTCATCATTCATCAGCGCATCGAGCTTCCCGAGATTGATGAAATCACGCTTTGTGTAGTACATGATCTTTTCAAGCATCGGTGGTGTTAGCTCTATCGCATAGTCCTTCACGAGCGCCCTGACTTTATCTGCGAGCACCTTTTCCTTGTCATCGGATTTTATGAGGCTTTCAACCATCAGGATATCTTTCAGGCGCTCTTTTATTTCGCTGAGGAATGTATCCTCAAACCTTGAGAGTTTTGGCTCTGCGACATAATATATGTAGTCGTTCCGCTCAGGATTATGAAGCACCACTACGAATGCATAGGGCTCATTCACCCAATATCGTTCGATCTCATTGTATTTCTCCATGCCTTCAAAAGTCACAAGCGGTCCGTGTATGTCAGGATTGTATAGCTCGATTTCTTCGTCTTTCTTCTGGAAGAAAGTCTTTACTTTTTCAACCGGTCCTTTGGGTTTCCTCTCCTCAAGCATCCATTTCTGCTGCTCCCTGAGCTTCCTGATCCTTGACTCCACGTCTGATACCAGTTTCTCCTCAAGCAGCGTGGCGACCGCCTTCTTTTCAGGTGTGAGTTTGGTGTCTATGAGCTCTACAGTAGCTGCTTTGGACGCCTCGAGTCGCTTCAATATCTGTTCTTTTGTAAGCGCGGCTGGCGCTGCCTGCTTATCCTGGTCTTCTTTCGCGCCTGCTTTCTTCAGGGCGTCAAGCCTGGACATCAACTGGTCCCCACCTGCCGCTCCGGCAGGTTTCGCCCCCTCACCCGCAGCCTCCACGGGTTTATCGTGCACATGGGCATCCTGCCTTTCTATAGCACTTGCTTTTTTAAGGGCTTCAATCCTGGACATAAGTTCCGGACCGGCTGCGCCCGAAGGTGCTGCCATTGCCTTTGCAGCCTCAGGTTTTATTTCCGGCTTTGGAGCTTCAACAGGCTTTACCGCTGATGCCTTTGCAGCCTCAGGTTTAACTTCCGGCTTTGGAGCTTCAACAGGCTTTACCGCTGATGCCTTTGCAGCCTCAGGCTTAACTTCCGGCTTTGGAGCTTCAACAGGCTTTACCGCTGATGCCTTTGCAGCCTCAGGTTTAACTTCCGGCTTTGGAGCTTCAACAGGCTTTACCGCTGATGCCTTTGCAGCCTCAGGTTTAACTTCCAACTTTGGAGCTTCAACAGGCTTNNAACAGGCGTGACCTGAGCAGCCTCAGCAGCCACCGTTTTTATCTCTGATTTTGATTCACCTGACATGTTGGTTTCCCTGGAACTGGCTAATATCCTCCACCTGTCCACACTATCACTCCCGCCTGGAGAGCCTGGTTGCGAAGGCGTTTCAGATTTCACTTCAGCTTTCGCCGGGATTTTCTTGATTCCCAGCCGCTTCAGTAGCTGGTCCTTCGCTTTGTCATCAAGCTTTTCCTGTGACGGTAACGGATCACCTCCAGATGAGGTTTTTAGCGATTGAACTTGCTTCACATCCCTCAGCATGCCTCTCAGCAGCTCTATGCGCTTCGTGAGGTCCTCATCAGAGGAACCATCCGCCTTAGTGGTTCTTGATGTGATATAGTCAAAGACCTCAGAATCATTAACTCCGTTATGCTCTAACCTGAGTGAGTTGATGAACCCCTGGATTTCAAAGACAGAGGGACTGCTTTTACTTTCCAGGAATTTATCAACTTTGTGTTTTATAATTTCATCCATCAGGAGCCCACCATTAGGTCGTATTATTCAGATCCGGAGTTTTTTGAAGTCTTCGATATCCTTTGTGAGTCTCAGCAATTCCTCATCTGTGACTGCTACCCTGCTTCTGATGTCTTTGAGTTCCCTCTCCAGCTGCTTTATCCTTACATTCATCAGATACAACAGCACGAACGAGACAACGAGTACTAAACCCAAGATTGGGGTTATATAGTCAGCCATGTCTATTTTCCACCTCCGAACAATGTTCTTGCAAGACGGTCAACGAACCCTTCTTTTGACCCCTCTGCCCCAGCCTTGCCCCCACCCGCAGCGCCGGCGAACTGAGCCCCGGCAACGGTTGCAGCAAGTCGCTTGAACGCTATGGATGCCGGTGAGGTCGGGACTCTGATAACAATCGGAGTCTTGAATGCCGCCGATCTGCGAACATTTGCATCCTCAGGTATCATTTCAATGACTTTGATTCCCAGAAGTTCCGAAACCTTCTGCTGGTTTATTTCGGTGCGCTCCATCTCTGCGCGATTCAGTATGGCTCCGCCAACGACCCTTCCCACCATTTCAGTCAGCACTTTCGTCTTCAGCGCATCAGCCATTGACGAGAGTTCCGGGTTTACGACGAGCAGAACCTCATCAGCGATTGCAAGGGGTATGACTCCGTCTTTACTTATCCCGGCAGGAGCATCAATGAGAACGAAATCCACACCCTGCAGCAACGATGTCATGACTTCCTGCAGGCGCTCAGGGTTCGCATTCTGGAATCCCTGCAGTGAAAGCCCGCTCGGAACGACTTTCAGCCCTCCTGGCATCTCATAGNNTTTTTTCCCCAGCATTGCAAGAGCGGTACCAAGATTTACTGTCGTCGTCGTTTTCCCTGTTCCGCCTTTTCCAGAAGCGATGGTATATACCTTAGTCATATTTGCCCCTTCATTCAGTCACTGCCATTATTTCAAATCCTGTTTACATTCCCTAAGATGATTGTATCCCAAGTTCACACTTCGATTCCTGAGGTGAGCGTGTTTCATAAACACCACATGATACTCATGGTATTTATACATTATGATGATGATGATGTAGTTGCTGCCAGCCTATAATCTGATTTGAAACAAAAAACCCGTGTCTGGGAAAGGTGAAATCCGGATAATAAAATAAAGGAAAAAAGCAATTATCTGTTTTTCATATGCCCGAGCCCGAGCGACGCGAGAAGGGTGCCTGCTTCTCCCCTGAACTTTGTCTCGATTTCCTCTTTGAGGTGCTCAGCATCCTTCATCATGGCTGCATTTGCGCCCGCGTCCGTACCGATGCCCAGGAGCCTGCGGTTCTCTTTTACGAGAAATACACTCTTTATCAGTTTGCTCGCTATGAAATTATCAGGGTTGGCTACAGACCACCTGCACTGCTCCTTGCAGATGTTGCAGGATACCTCTTCAGGTACCTTGTTCCATTTTGTACATACAGGCTCATCGGACATGACGTGTTACCTAATTTTATGTTTGCAAATAGTTGCATTTAAACTTTGCTGTTTCGAAATGCTTAAGTATATTAAATCATACTGATTGACGGTGATAAATATGGGCGGTGTTATTGGACCCGCTGAGATGGAGCAACTGAAGAAAAGGCGTGAAGAGAAAAAAAAGAAGTAAGCCTGTGATTTTCATTTCCTGCCTGCAGGAGAGCAGCCCATGGAGGTGATTAGATGGAGAACGGAGAGTTCAGGATTTCAGCTATCAACATACGCAACGAGCCAATCGAAGTCCTGATACATAGCTGTCCGCATTGCAGTGAGGCAATACCGAAAATCGGAGAGTGCCCGGAGTGCATGACCCAGTTTGTTCACATGGATACATTCGAGGATTTCAAGACCGGCTTCATCCACTACATTTATGAGTGCAATGGATGCCCGCCTGACAGGAGAAAAGCCAGGAAAGTCATCAAAGCCACCGGAATCATTGACGAGTCCAGGCTGAGCATCAAGAAGGACCTCGCAGACAGCTTCCTCAAGTCCGGCGGATATTGATATATGCAGAAGGAAGAAAAGGTAGCTGCCGTACTGCTTGTGATGGCGCTCCTTTCGCTCGGCATACTGTATGTTTTTTCTGATAGCGGAGCCCAGCCCCTGTCGCCGCAGTCCGTGACGGGTGACAGGGTGTATGCAGAGGGAAGGGTGCTTTATAGCGAAGCCACACGGACCGGCGGGCACCTCGTCCTGACGGTTGAATCCGTCCCACCAGTGAGGGTTTTTATCAGGTCAGGGGCAGGGCTGGATATAAAAAGGCTTGACATTATCCGGGTCGAAGGCAGATTAGAAGATTACAACGCCATCAAAGAGATATCAGCGTCTTCCGATGATGTGACCATGCTGAAAAAAAATAGGTGAAGTGACCGAAGTCACTTCTTTCTCGCAAACATCCAGACTGCAGCCGCTATCGAGAGCATACCGAATATCCCGCCAAAGCCGGGCGTTCCCATAACAGATGATACTGTTATCTCGTGCGTCGAGAACTTCGGGACAGACACAAGTGCCTGTACCTCATCTGCGCCCACGAGCAGAAGGTACTCCGCCTTACCGCCATCGTTAGTCGGGTCCATGACATCCTGGTAGTCGGAAGCATGCTGGGTCTCTGCGCCATCGAACAGTATCTTTACATCACGTGAACCCGCCAAGTCCAGTATGTCTTTGCTTATTGCGATGAGCACTGTCTTACCCTCAGGCAGATCGGAGCTTACTTTCAATGTGACCGAATTGTTCCCCACTGACTCTACAGACATATTTATCTGGATGAATATGACCACATCGCTCGAATCCTTACCGATGATTGTAGCAATACCTCCGATCTTACCGTCTGCAATGCCTCTTCGCACTTGCTCTTCATGTTCCTTTTCTTGTTCGGTCTCGGCTCTTGCAGATGCCGCCTTGAACATGAGGCTGCCCTCCTTCTCGATGGTTGCGGTCAGTACGTTCCCTGAGAGCGAAAAGTTGACGTTGCCTTTCTTTCCAAGGGCGATTATCGTTGCATCAATGGCTGTCAGGGTGACTTTGCTGTCATTTACTGCTGCCCCGATGCCCGAGGACAGTGAGAAAGTTATTGCCACGGAACCGTCCTCTGATTTGATCATCATCAGTCCGGTCGGATTATCATGTATCTTAAGCTCGATTTCTCTATTCTCTGTGTCATCATCCATTTCGAGCTCTGAGCCTTCTAATTTGGTTTCGCCCGGCGTGAAGTTGCTGATATTAACGGATTCGAATATGCTCTTNNCCTTTTCACCCTTCTCCCGCTCCTTTACGGTTACGGCGCCTGTCACAGAATCCACAAGAAGCTCATATTCCCGGTCGCCGTCAGTGAGCTCAACCGCGTATGCCCTGCCCTTTAGTTCAATTTCCCTGACGGCTACGCTGTCGCTGGCGTTAAGGTCACCCTTAGCATAGTCAATTGCAATCTTTGACGCAATTCCTTCAGATATCGCAGCCTCCTCACCATTATCCCTGTCAGCCACTACAATGGCAGACAGGAGCAGTACTGCCGATATCAGGACTACCAGCCTGGTTCTACTCATTCTTTCACCTCAACCTGTGCATAGACAGAATGTACATTTTATTTATATCAGTATTATTTATAGTTAATCGTGGCTGAGGCTCGTCGCCGGACGATTACGCGACGCGAAAAGCTTATTTAGGCTCCGGTGATACAAAATAATGGGGAGACTCAACGATTGCTGGGTGACGGAAGCGTTCAGGGAATTACGGATTTCGGCGGGAGTGGATACGGGGGACCCTGCCCTCCAAAAGGAAAGCCGCACGGATATTTTTTCAGGATATACGCCCTTGANNCACAGGTATTATTTCAGGATATACGCCCTTGATACGAAGATGGAGCTGTCCGGAGATGTCAGCAGTGCTGCGCTGGAGAATGCCATGAAAGGGCACATACTGGCAAAAGGGGAGCTTGTCGGGTTATACGGCAGGTAATCCAGATTGGTAAGGCTCGGCGCTCGGTTCGCTGTAACCGCAAAGATGATGCGATATGGCACAATCCGGATTGTGATTCATCGAATCGGATAATTCCAGGATTGGCACACCAGCCTCACTGCGTCCTTTATTTTACATCAAACGTAAACTATAAGTACAATTGTTCGTATACATACGAAACATGTGGGCAGAAAATAAACCATTTTTACATCACCCAACCTCCCAAGTTTCTGCCCACACCTATCCATAATTCCTGCTGTTATCTCACTTTGTTCTCCTTTGTATATCCGGATATGGTGAGCAGGAAGACCGCGACTGAAGCATAAGCCACAAGAGTCCCGGCTGCTATCCCGTATTCCGGATACGTGAGCCATACCATTATTGAATACAGCCCGGTGGCGCAGAGCCCCAGGGGCGCGCTTTTTATGACACTCTGGCTCATGAGCTTCCCGTACTTGAGGTGCAGTATTACCAGCACGGGAGTAATGGTGCCCGGGAACGACGAGAATATCCCGCCCCACATAAAACCTGCAGAGTCACCGATGATGACCACAAAAGCCACGGTACAGCCGCCGAACAGTGCCCTGACCGCAAGCTCGCGTAGTGGCGCAGTCCCGGACTTCTGCATGTCCGCGTCCTCCAGCTTCCCAAAGAGCCTGTGTGCGATGAATGCTGCCACCCAGAGAGTGCCGAGCGATACCCACCCGTCCGTCACCGTAAATCCACTGAGCAGCATAATTGACAGGAAATAACCCGAAAATCCCAGCAAAAGCCCTGCCAGTATTTCAAGACTCCTTCGCGGTCCGGTCCTGACGCGCCCTGTCAGTCCTGGTATGGCTGCACCGGTCACGAAAAGCCCCATATATACGAGGTCTGCTATCGCCCCGATGGGATTCCAGACCGCAGCCCTGCTCCCGAACCATGCGCCCTGCGAGAGCGCCATGAATAGCAGGGACAGGAACGTGATGACCGGGAGCGACATCAGGAGCCCTGCTGTTCGCGGTGATTTTTTTTCTGCTATCACTGTGATGAGTGTTATCAGGGCGCTACCCGATATGAAATATATATAATATTTAAGATAATCTTGCGGCATTACCTCATTGATTTACCTCAGGTTATATAATCCTCGGCATGCTCATGTTTTCCCATCAGTATCGCCCTCGCTTTCCAGCGCCATCCTTACCACGACATCAATCCTGAGCCCGGGAATCGAGCGCTCGGCGTCAGCAATGGCATCCCTGACCCTCTCTTCGAACAGCTCGCGGAGGTCCTCTTTGGTCTCAAGGAAGCGCACGTAGTTCCGTACCGGAAGTCTGCTGTCAGCTTCGGTCTCTATGGTGATAGAGCCCATGTGACCTATAATTGCCTATAAGAATCTTATTCCTTTTGGAATCTCGCCCACCATGTCCCTGAACGAATCGGGCCAGTTTTCGGGGTCAAGCCCTTTCTGTGAGAAAAACGCGCTCGCCCACCGCTCAAGACCTATGCCCGAGCAGCCGCTCCATAACGGCTTCCCGGACTGGGACTTCACGTTGAACCCGCCTGGATACTTATCCCCGTTCACGCTCAGGTTCTGGAACTCGAGCCACTCGCCGTCTTTCCCCCTGTAGGGGAGGCATGCTTCGAAGTCTATTGTTCCCACCTCCTTGTTGCTCGCAAGACCCGTGAGCCCTTCCTGCGCCATGAACNNGTCGAGTATGTCGTTGAATATACGTTTGTAGCATTCCTGCATCTGCTTCGAATGCGCGACCACCTGCTCTGGCGTGCCAATGAACACAAGCTCAATCCTGTGGAACTCATCCACGCGCTCTATCCCGTGTATGCCACCGCTCTCGTACCTGTGGGAAGTGCCAGAGCGGTCGAATACCTTTATTGGCAGCGAATCCTCCGCAATGGTGCGCCCCTGCAGGAACGGCCAGAAGGAAGGGCACTGCGCGTAGCACATGATGCCGGTTGGCTTATCGATTTTCTC
Source organism: Candidatus Methanoperedentaceae archaeon (assembly GCA_013331375.1). Taxonomy (GTDB): domain Archaea; phylum Halobacteriota; class Methanosarcinia; order Methanosarcinales; family Methanoperedenaceae; genus UBA10536; species UBA10536 sp10536u. The sequence goes on from DUGO01000128.1 coordinate 8,300, forward strand.
CTGTATGAGCTCAAGCGGCACCTCGAGCGTGACCTTGTAGTAGTCGATGACCTCTTCCCAGAACGACGGGTCCCGCGTCTTGGGAGGGCAGACGTAATAGATCTCGGGATACACGCCCTTGGCATGTCCTGAGTGCTTGAGCACGTCCCATGTGTCAAGCTTGGGGAATATCATCTCGGTATAGCCAAGCGGCTTTATGACCTCTTCAAGAACGATTTTCTCGAACGCCCGGAAAATGCTCACCATCTGCGGACCATGTATCCACTGACCGCGGCTTGCCCCCCTTCGTATCCAGCCGCGCTTCTCCAGCTCCTGTGTCGGGTCTCCAGTGAATTTCGGCTCTTTTTTCCCGCTCTCCCACAATAGGTTCCAGTGCTCAGCCTTGCCGCCATAGGATTGGGCTTTGATCTTGTCCTCGATGAGCGATATTATCCTGTCTGGCACCTTTTTCTCGATTTCAGCCTCCCCGACCTCAAGCCGCAGCTCTATCATGCCGTCCCTGTGCGCTATTTCAGAGACATACGGTATCTTTGTCTG
>DUGO01000170.1 GCA_013331375.1 Candidatus Methanoperedentaceae archaeon
CGCCGCTGCCAGCCCAGCGGAAGAGCGAAATCGCAGGCAAGGAAATGGCATCAGAATCTGAAGAAGTTGCACATGAGATGAGCGGGAAAATGCTGGCCCAGATGTCTGCGCATCTGAACCTTGAGCCGAAACGCCTGGCTGGGCTGGATTTCGGGCGGTACATCGGTCCCTTCTGGCGGTGCCGCACCTGGATAGTGCCTGAGTGGTATCCGATATTCGATGTTCCTGACATAACGTTCAGGGTAACGCAGGATGTGGACGGGGACGGGGATGAAGAGGTAATTTACTCAGAGAGCTTCTTCGACGTACGCTGGAACTCAGGTCCCATACCCGACGTCAAACTCGAGGCATCCCAGATTGCTCTTGCAGGAGTCGCATGTGAAACTCCGGATGACATCCCATGCGAAAATGTCCCTGCGATCCTGTTCGTTGGTCTGATGCCCCTCGTAAATCCTGCAATCCCGTATCATGATGCAGCGTCAGGCTATGCCAGAAGACCGAACCGACCTCACGCCTCGGGCAATATCGCACCCATTCCCACCGACTTCCCTCCACCACCATCACCGCCAATACTTGCACAGACGCCTTACACCGGTACACTACAGCTCTACGGATGCAATAACATAGATGACGCGGATTACTATCGCCTGACCTACAGCTTCAACGGGGGAGCGACCGTACCGTTTACAGGGCTCACATGGCCTCTATATCGCGTGGTCGGTGGAGCTCTTCAGACCCAATGGACCGCACCCGACGCCAACGGCTGGTATCCCATAATCCCGGATTCCGATGGCTGGTTCCCTTCGCATCTGCTATTGAACTGGCCAACTGGAGGGTTCCAGAACGGGCTATATGAGACAAAACTGGAGCTGGGCAATGCTGCAAAAGCAGTCATCGACTCGTCAGCACCTGTAGGTTTCAGGATTGACAACTCCTATCCTGCAGCGCAGTTCACAGGGGTACGATGGCGCAAAGTTGGAGACGTCTGGCACGATATGAATCCCTACTTCTGCCCTGTGATACGCAGACCTGTGAGCGGAGGAGTACCTGCCGATATCGAGATTGAGGTCAGTATCCTCGCATCAGCGTCCCATCTGCGCTCAACTGAACTTAATTCGAGAGGATGCAGTGGAACAACTCCCACGCGGATAACAGCGTTGAACACCGCCCAGCACTGGCATACCAGCGCAGCAGATAATACCTTCATCAGCACGGCGGTTTTCAGTCTTCCCGGGACTGCGCCTCAGGGCGCCTACGGATTTGACATACATGCAGTAGGGCGAGCGTTCAATCCTGCTGGAGGCGATGGAGGGTTCGAAGCTGACTGGTACTATGACCCTGATAAGTATCGCTATGTCTGGCCCTCGATATCCATTGCTGTCGTGAACCTGTGAGGATTTGCGTCTGAGATAGCGGAACGTATGACCTGGGTGGCATCTACTGGCAAACCATGCAAATAGACCCATCCAGGTCTGCCGGTCAATGGGCAACATTTTTCTTTTCTTCCGGCATTTACTCTCCCATGGTCAGAGTCCTCGCCACAGGCACGTTCGATATCCTGCATCCGGGTCACTTGCTCTATCTGCGGGAGGCAGCCGCGCTCGGAGACGAGCTCTATGTCATAGTTGCGCGGGAGAGCATGGTCAAGCACAAGCCCATGCCTGTCATCCCTGAAGAGCAGCGGCTTGCGATGGTGGGCGCGCTTTCAATGGTCACAAAAGCCATGCTCGGGGATGAGCGCGACATGTTCCTGCCGCTGCATCAGATTAAGCCCGACATCATAGCCCTGGGGCACGACCAGTTCTTCAACGAAAATGAGCTTGAGCGCCAGCTTCGAGAGCATGGCATACATGCGAAAGTGTTTCGCGTGAAGGCGCAGGATACCTGCGGGCTGTGCAGCAGCGCAGCCATAATAAAGCGCATCAAAGAGAGGCGCTGACGCTCTTTTTTATCCTGCCGGCGCACTCATGGGCAAGCCGCAGCGGCTCAGGCAGCCTGTGACCCCGGAGGCAGCGCCGCGTGAGCAGAAGAGAGCTCTCAAGCGAGACCCTGTGCCCCGGCGCCACAACTATGGGTCTGCATCCTTTTTTCGAGGCAAGCAGCCAGCCGACCTGCATGCCGCCATAGATAAGAGGCTCTGCATCGCCTTCTTTTTCAGGCTGCTTCCCCTCACCGCAGAGTATCTTTTTTGTGATGCCGATTGTTGGTACATCAAGCTCCACCCCCACGCATGTTGCAAGCCCGGCGCGCCTCGGGTGATTGATACCGGCGCCGTCCACGAACAGCACGCCAGGTCGTCTCCCAAGCTTCCCGAAAGCTGAAATGATAGCCGGTCCTTCCCTGAAGGAAAGGAACGTGGGTATATACGGCAGCACCGCACTGACCTGCGAACTCGCGCACCCGAGCTGCTGGAGCGTATCACCATCAAGCATCACGATGCATGAAATGACCTCATCCCCGATGAACGCCTGGTCCGCGCCTGCTATCGTATCAGGCACAAAATCGTCCACTGTCGCTGCTCGCGCCGCAAGCTTTCCCTGGTATTTCACGAGTGCTGAAAGTCTGGAATGCCAGGCTTCTGTCATCTCCTGTACTCCGGACACCTGCCTCGCGCAACGATTACGGAAACACCTGGCTCAGAAAGCCTGTCCCTCAAAAGATTTTCTATCTGGGATTTTTCCGCATCCCCAACCCCCAGTATTTCAGTCCCCGGAACGCACGCCTTTACGAGTGGTGTCACGTCCAGCACAGGCTGCCCCCCAGTCATTGCAGACACCTCATTCTGCAGCACGATGACAAGCACATCATGCCTGTTATGCACTGCATTCAAGAGACCTGCAAAACCCGAGTGGAGAAGACCAAAGTCACCTATAAGCGCAATCCCCTTCCCGCCGAAGCCAGAGGCAGTGCCGACCGCAGAACCGAGGGCGAAGGCTGACCGGATAAGGCTCATCNNCGCTATTGCATTCACGATGTCCAGTTCCCCGACAGCCCCGTACGGCAGATGCCCGGTGAGCTTCCCGTAAACCCTTTTCCCGAGCTGCATCTCTATTATAGGCTCGGTCTCCTCAACAACAAGCACGCTCTTGTGCTGCCGGATGAACTCATGGATGCGCCCCAACGGGAGCGGGTTCACCGTACACAGCGCGAAGTGTGAGATATCTGCCTTTTTTGACAAACGTTCAGCCGTATCTGACATGTGACCGGAAGAGATGATGCCGATATTGCCCCTGGCATGTATCCTGTTAAGGGCGCAGTTCTCGCTGTATTCTATCATAGCAGGATACCGGCTCAGATGGAATCTCGCATGCCTCCCCTTTGACGTCAGTTCCCACGTGGAGGCATCGAACCCTGCCCCTGCCCTTGCACCTGCCTTTCCCTGCCTGCTCACAAAATCTCCTTTTGCCTCAAGGAGACCGTGTGTGATACGCACGATAACTGGCGTGCGCACGCGCTCAGATAGCCCAAATGCCTCATGCATCGATTCGTACGCATCCTGGGGCATTGACGGGTCAAGCACAGGTACCTCGGCGAGAAGCCCATAGAAGCGCGAGTCCTGCTCGTTCTGCGATTGCGTGGCGCCTGGGTCATCACCTGCGATAATCACCACGCCTGCGCCGATGGTATGTGTCGCGGACGTCACAAGCGGGTCTGCGAGCACGTTCATGCCAACGTGCTTGGTCACGACAAGAGCCCGGTTCCCGCTAACGGATGCGCCGAGCGCTATCTCGAGAGCCACCCTCTCGTTCACTGACCACTCTGCCCTGACCACCGGAAAAAGGCGCTCCATTACAGCAGTGACCGGAAAACCTGGAACCCCTGCTGCTATAGCAATGCCGCTGTCCTGGGCGCCCCTGACTATTGCATCCAATCCTGCCTGCATTTGCATCTGGATTTACCGTTTCAAGTTAAGTACCTTTTTGTAGCCGAACGGCACATCACGAATATCGTACATGGATATTCACATCAGCCGCACTGCCGCTCCTTGGCAGTTCGATGGCTATGCCCTGCCCTTTGCGCGCGATTAAAGACTGATTGAAATCCTTAACCTGCCTGCTCTCTGAGATTGCATCATAACCCCTCCCATTAACGATATTTTCGTACTGTACCCTGTCGGGGACGATATATACGTTGATGTTCCCGTCTGACTCTATCATTATGTCCACAGGCGCATCAAAGTCAAACGGGTATGCCGGGTCATATAAATATACGAATGTCAGATAGCCGGGATTCAACCTGACGTCCTTGTTCTGCTCCATGCCTGCGAACACCATCACAGAATAACATGTTTTCCTCTCGCAGAAGACTCCGACGCCTGCGTCGCTGAAAATCCCGTCCCTGTCAAGGATAGGCGACCTGTGACCCGGGCTGCTCATCCAGCCTTTGACCGCCGCCTCGCTCACGTTCGCGGACGCATTCAGTCCTGAGACCATGTACAGGTTCTCAGCAGCCACAGTATAGAATATTCCTCCGGATTTCAGCCTGTCGCCCACATCTTTTCCTTCGATATCCTTGTGGTGGAAGCCCTCGACAGAAAGCGTCCTGGCGTAATCCCTCGCGACTGCCGCTACCCTGTCGTTCCACTTGAGTTGCGCTAAACCTGCCGCCATTCGCTCCCCGTTGACAAGGTCCAAGACAGACCTCCCGATTTTTGGGGTATCGAGCCCGGAAGCATTAAAAGTAGCAGCCTCTATCCCGGCTTTTCCCGCAACGAAATCCATCCTGCTGTAATTGAAACTGCTCGCTGGGAACTCAAAATCCAGCTCGAACGGCTCACCTGCATACGTGCCATTCAGCGTGATGACACCGGGTCTCAATCGTTCAACTGCAGCCCTGAATGTCCCGTTCTCTGCAACACCCAAGAGGTTCCCATTGTTCAGGACGTCACCATTCAGGGTTTCAGATGTTTCATTGACGAAGAACCGCATCGTATATGTGCTGTCCCCGGTAAATGACGCGCATCCTGAAATGAAAAGTATTGCTGCTAATGAAAGGAATGCAGCGGTTTTTCGATTCACAAACACCCTATGAATCCTAACCGATATAATTTTTTGCAGCCTTGGTTTACATCCACCGTAAAATACATATACTTTACAGCCTCTGTAAATCAGTGCATGAACAGCAGGAACTTGATAATCGCAGCCGTATGTGCGGTCATACTGGTCTCGCTGATATGGATAATCGGCGTCCCCCAGAATATCCTGGTGTATGGAGTCCTGCTCGCATGTCCGCTAATGCATTTACTTATGATGCGCGGGCACAATCATGGCTGAGGTGTATCAAATTGAAAATGATTTCAAAAATATTCCTGTCATCCTTCGCAATCCTGTTACTGTTTGCCACGGCAGGATGAGTCTCCGAAGATAAGGTCAAGACATCGGATCAGGCATTCGGAGTCCCTGTCTCGAACACGGTTACGAACTCTGAGGGTCCTGTGACCATTGAAGTTTCATTACTCAACGCAGTCTCGGACGATTATAAGGATTCCTTTGCGTTCGAAGTGGGTATGAATACGCATTCGGTTGCCCTGGATTATGATCTTACAAAATTTGCGGTCCTGAAGGACAGCAAAGGCAATGTATTCAAGCCGCTCTCCTGGACCGGAGGCAGAGGAGGGCATCACGTCAGCGGAGTGCTGCAGTTCCCCAAGGGCGCTGCGGCAGGTACTCTTGAGCTTCTAATCAAAGATGTAGGAAACGTATCTGAACGCTCTTTCAAGTTTGATTACCCATGAAGGCTATTGACCTGGTGAAAAATCCCGTATTGTTTGGCGCGGCTGCCGGTGTTGCAGTCGTACTCATCAATCTCGGCATCGCATCGCTGGCTGAGGGCTCGCTGTCATCGGGATACAGCGTGTATATGGCGAACGGCGCCTTTGCGTATCTTATCCCGCTATCTGTGGCTGTGCAGATGGGATTGTTCAGGCATCACAGGAACACCGCGCCCGGAAAGCTCTGCGGTGCAGATAAGGTCGGTATCTCGGGCTCTTTCACAGCCGGTGCATCCATGGTACTCTGCTGCCTGCACCATGTGACCGATATCCTGCCATCCATAGGGTTCTTACTGGCAACTGTGAACTTCCTGACCAATTACAAGGATATACTGATGTCAATCGGTCTTGCGGCGAACATCCTCGGCAGCCTGATGCTCATACGGATGATCCGGGGAAGAAGCGCTCAAGCCGCAGGGAGCGCAGCNNCTGCAGGGGCGTATTTCGTGCTCGGCGGAGACCCGAAAAAAGACATATTCCTTGAAAAGCTGCCGGGTCTCACAATCGATACATATTCCAGGGACAATGAAGCCCGTGAGGCGCTCGCCTCTACTCCTCTTGAGAGTGTCCGCCCGGACAGTGTGCATGCCGCCTCGTACCGCGGCAGGGATAATGTGCGCATTGTGGTCGCCGATATCGATAATCACAACAGGGCGTATGCTGCATTTGAGAAACTGAACGGTGAGCTGGGTTATGTGTCATCCCACGGGGAGCATGAGTACTCGGGCGATGTCGGGCAGACCGGCGCGCATACACAGCACGGGTTTGCGAACTCATCAAAAGCGGAGAAGGTAAGCATCGGGGATTTGGCGATGCCGCAAGTATTCCGCATTTCCGAGAACGGCGCCACCAGCTACTATTACCTGAAGAGCACACTGAGCTACAACAGGATATTCTGGATTACATTCGGCAACCGGAACGATGAGTACCAGAAAGAAGTGATTGCTGAGGTCATAGAAAAGATATGAAAAAAGCCGGACGATACCGCAGGTGGACGCACTGGCAGGTATGGGTGCCTGTGCTGCTTGCCGCTGCTGCGCTTTTGATACTGTTGAGCGCAGTTTATTTCTACGAGCCCTCCGGAGGAAACAGTATTTTCCCCGAGACGATTGAAAACCTCAAGCTCACCAATTACTTTGAGGGTGACGCAGCCAGGCGGGATGTGCAGAGCCTCCATAACATGGAGATGAACGTAAAAAGTGCGTACAAGGCGATATATCGCGGCGATAGCAGGGTAACTATATGGATGTCAGAATCCGGCTCGGAGGCTGAGGCGTCCTCGCTGCTTGAAAAGATGGTCGCAGGGATACGCTCTATGAACAGCCGTGGCATGGTGCTCTTTTCGGACCCTGAAGAGAGGCAGATAAGCGGCATAAAGACGTATTATTCTGTCGGGGATGGGGAGTTTCACTACTATTATACGAAGGGTGTGCGTCTTTTCTGGATAGCCATAAGCAATCCCGACCCCGATTACCAGAGACGTATCATGGAATCTGTGATAAGGGACATGTAGGATGTTATTACCTGTTCGCAGTAACGCAGGAGAAAATTGAGTTCACAATTCGAGCTTCGCCCTTGCTGAAGCCAGCGCCTCCCTGCTGACCACCTGCGCAGCAAACTCATCAGCAAGCGACTCAAGCGCAGAGGTCTGGTGGGACGTGAGCGTCATGATAGCAAGCTGCCTGAGCAATGGGGTCTTTGAGTTATGGCGAATGTGCCATGCCTCATGCGCAAGCACTGCCCGCAGCTCATCGCATGTCAGCATCTCAAGAAGCCCGAGCGAGACGAAAATGGACCTGCCAGAGGAAAATGCCCTGGGAACCGCAGAGTCAAAGTAATAGACTGTGGCATTTGTCAGCTTTTTCACAAATACTGAGGGCCATTCGATAAGACCCGACAGCTGTCTTGCGCTGAGCCTGCCGATAAGTATCCTGTCGTAGAACCTCGGCACTGTGAACATTATAATCGAAGAGATGCCTGCATAAGCCAGGTACAGCTCGATTGTGACCATACGGTTGCAGGTCATGGCAATGAACGAAATGGCTATAGCTGCAGTCATTGATACCTGCGCGCCCGCAAAAGTGTAGAGCCTGTGTTCGGGTCTTTGCAGTGCGAAATATGCAATGAACATCAGAACGGATGCTGCTGCGAAAAGACCTATATACGGCGCGAACGGTGAATGGATGACACAATCGCTGACGTAGCAGTCAATCTCTCTCAGCAAAGTCATTTGTTCTTGCCTGTATATCGTGCGAAGTTTTCGACCGCGACTTCCCCGAACGCATCAACAAGACTGTCCAGGACTCGCGTGGTAATCTCATTTGCGGTCTCGTCGTGAGTGAACGCAGCCGAGTAGACGTATCTCACGCGCCCGTTTACATTTTCAACGTGCCGCGTTGCAAACCCTGCTTTCACGAGCCGGTCAAGTGTCCCCGCGACGCTTGTCAGGGGAATGTTGGTCTTCTCAGTAATCTCTACTGTCAGCATGTCGCCGCTTTCCCACAGCGCATCCATGATGTCGGCTTCAATCGGACTGAAGAACTTGGTTAGCCCGTCATTGGAGATTTTTATCTGATCCAGCTTGACCATGGGTTTACAATTGACGTAAAAGGTATTAAAGATTGCGGATGCACATTTTCTACTCACGATTTCTTCTCTTCTGCACCGTACGCCACGATTCCGTGATAAGAAAACTCTCGTCCATATTTTCGATCATCCCCACAAACTTCTCCATGGGCACTGCAAACGTGAGCACATCCTCAGGCACAAAAGGGCGAGCTGAGACGTCGAACATCCCGATAACGCCTCTCTGACGTTTTGAATCCTTTTCAAGATACGGATACTGTACGATAGTACCGCAGCCTGCACCCATGGGTGTAAAGACGCCGTCAGGCTCAAACTCATCGAAATTCGCAAGCGTGAAGAGTCCTGAGAGAACATCAGGCATTGCGAAGAAAATCACAACCTCGGGATTGTCGTCATCTTCCAGCCTGTCCCACCTCTTGAATACCACAAACCTGCCCGGCGCCCTGAACACGGGTGAATGCTTCATCATCTCCTTTACAAGCTCCGGGGTTTTCTTGTACCGCTCGCCTTCCAGTTTTCCC
>DUGO01000018.1 GCA_013331375.1 Candidatus Methanoperedentaceae archaeon
ATAATTAAATTATTTTTATTCGCTTGGATGCCATTATCGAACTTAAGAATTGTAATAACTACCAGCGGCGCACCGATAATACCCTCAAATAAGAGTAGGAGACCTCCATTTCCCTCGTTAATTTTCATATTAAATTGAATAAAAAGTATTACCAATGCTGCAATTAAAAAGCTCATCAAAACGTGGCGAACAAATTTATCATATTTTTGGACCACATTCAATTTCATAGAATACCGTATATCTTTCAGAACAATAAATTTTTCTGGATAACGCTTTGGATTAGGTAATTCAAAAGCGTAAAATAGGCGCCGTTCCTAATTCGAATATTACTAAGTTACAAGAGAAAGTAGAAATACCATCACAAAAAACCTGAATTATATCCTTATGCAGCGACTCGTCATCATCTACGGCGATGGCTCGCACAACACAGAGCTCATCGCACGTGCGCTCGATGAGGGGGCAAGAAGCGCGGGCGCAGATACGGTATTGAAGAATGTGAACGATGCGAGCCTGGATGACCTGAGGGGCGCGGATGCCATTGCGATAGGCTCACCCAACTATCATAATCTTATGATGCCCACGGTCAGGAAGTTCCTCGAAAGCATGGCTGGCATGGAGCTTTCCGGGAAGGCGGGGCTTGCATTTGGCTCCTACGGTTGGGGAAAGGAAGCCGTGAATACCATACACGAGATGCTGGCATCATACGGTCTTTCAATGGCGGATGACCTGCTCATCAAAAGGACGCCAGGGAAAGCTGAGCTCGAGGAGTGCAGGAGGAGAGGGGCGCAGATTTTGGGCTGTGTGTGATGACTTTTTTTCACCAATTTTTCGGTTCAAAAAGACTCCCCTTTTATAAGAGACGGACTGGTTTCAAGAACCACAGATCCACCCGGAAAATACTACAGGAACACGCTCCCAGACAACCTCAAAAGGATTTTCAAGACACCTGAAGGTAGCCTGAATTTCTTGATATTAGGAAGGATTATCAGGTAGAATACATATAAAAGATATTCTAACATAAAATTTTACAGCAACTGCAAAACGAAATATATATATCGTACCACTACATATGACTGAATTCAGGTATTGCAGGATAGAAATTGGATAGGTTTATCTCTTGCTGGCTGAAAAAGGATGCTTATGGACCGCACAGGCGTGAAAAAGGCGGAGTTTGAATCAGATGGGGGCACAGCTGCGGCTGCAGCCGAATATAGCCGTACATATATCTCAGGTTTCGACAAGCTTATCATAGCAGTGATGGTGGCAGTCGGGCTGTATTTCCTCGCACTTTCCATTTTCAGGTTCATCGAGCTGTTCGGCGTCGAGTTTAATACCCTGGTTTTTATCAGGGAGATCGTTCACTTCTTTGTGGGCATAGCACTCATCTATGGCGCTTTCAGGCTTGTCAAGAAGTCAACGTTCCTTGAAAGGATTGTTGACCAGATGTTCGAGGAGCTGCTGTACGAGCGCTTTGAGCCTGTGCTCCGTGAGATTGCCACCATTCACGCAAGCTACGACAGCGTTTCCGACCAGATCAAGGTGCTCAATTATAATGTCGCTGACCTGAAGAAGAACATGGAGATGGCGCCTGGAGCCCCGGTTCAGATGTCTACACCCTCCCAGTACAGGCGAATGTATTTCCTGTTCATTTATGTTGCACTGCTCAATATCACGCTCGCAGTCTACATGTTCATGATATATTACCCGCAGTGGTACATCCCGTACCTGTCGCCGCTGCTGTTCGTGCTGTGGTGGGTGGCGATAACGCACGAGTTCGACGCCTGGGACAACAGACCCGCATGGCTGTGGGTATTCGCGCCGATACTGGTGCTTCCGATTTATACCATGGTGTTCGGTCTGCTCACGTCCGCAAACCAGATGTTCGGGCTCATGTACGTGGGACTCGGCATCTATGTTTCCCTCTATTATTCGTGGTGCATGTACACTATGAAAGGCATACTGCCGTTCAACCTGCACAGGAAACTTGAAGAAATCGAAGCTGAAGCAGACGCCCAGGCTGCGGCAGAAGCCACGCCAACAGCCGCCGCACCAGAGCAGGTCCCCGCGCCTGCAGCAGCACCCGGACATGACCAGGAGCAGCCGAAGACAGAAGGGGGTTTCAGGAACGGTGGCACTTACAGGAACGGAGGCACTTATCGCAACGGCGGTACCTACAGGAATGGCGGCACATACCGGAATGGTGGAGAGTACAGAAACGGGGGCTCATACACGAACGGAGCCGGGTATGAGGCGCAACCGGCGCACATGCAATCTTCGAGCGGGCTGGCTGAGCGGCTGGCACGGGTGCAGGAAGAGCTTGGGGTTCTGCAGGAGGCGCTGCGGTCCGAGCAGGCTGTGAGCGCAAGAAGACCGCTCTCAGGAAAGAAGCTCGCGACCGGGCTCGCACGGCGGCTTTTCAGGGAAATGAAGGGGAAGAAGGAAGACAGCTAAGTCCTGATATTATATTCCGCGCAGCCCTCAGGGAATCTACCGCTCCTGAGCCGCCAGCATTCTCACGGGTATCCTCTGGTTCGCGAGCAGGTCGTCGTATCCCTCTCGCTTTCGTATGACCTCGGAGCTTCCATTATTCACCATGACCTCGGCGCATCTCGGTCTGCCGTTGTACTGCGAGCTCATGGAAAAGCCGTATGCGCCTGCATCAAGCAGCGCTATCAGGTCGCCCTTCACGATCTCGGGCAGGTCCCTGTCCTCTGCGAGCACGTCGCCCGTCTCGCAGATGGGTCCCACTATGGTGTACTTCCCGGCTGGCTTATCCCCGGCTTTGCCAGCAGCCACAACGAAATGGTAGGACTCGTACATCGCAGGGCGGATGAGCAGGTTGAAGCCAGCATCAACGCCGACGAAATTTTTTGACGAGCGCTTCACTGTGTTCACTCTTGTGAGCAGTATGGTCGTGTCTGCAACGATGTACCTGCCGGGCTCAAGTACCAGCTTCGGCTTTATGCCCAGCCCCTCTGTTCTCTCCCTGAACACGGGCAAGATAGCGCCTGCAAGATCGCTGGGTGTGGGTGCGTTCTCCTTCTTTGTATACGGGACGCCCAGTCCCGAGCCGAGGTCTATGAAATCCAGCTTTACGCCAAGCCCTGCCACCAGTTCTACAAGCTCCATCATCTTCCGAGCCATCTCTGTGAAGGGCGACAGGTCAAGGATTTGCGAGCCTATGTGGCAGTGGATGCCTGCGGGACGCACGCCGGGAAGCTCTTGCGCCTCGCGGTACGCATGCACAACCTCTGATGCAGGAATCCCGAACTTCGAGCCCCGCAGTCCTGTGGATATCTTGGGATGCGTCTTTGGGGACACATCAGGGTTCACCCTGAATGCGATATCAACCACCCTTTCTTTTTCCTCTGCGAGCCCAGACAGCGTGTGAAGCTCGTCCAGCGAGTCAACAGACACTTTCACACCCGTGTTGACTGCCATCCTCAGCTCTTCGTCAGTCTTGGAGTTGCCGTTGAAGAGTATCTTTGACGGAGGGATGCCTGCAAGGAGCGCCATGTACAGCTCGCCGCCGCTGAATACGTCTGCTCCAGCACCCTCGAGCGCGAGCATTCGCAGGATTGCAAGGCTGCCATTGGCTTTTGCTGCGTAATAGATGTCTGCGCCAGGGAACGCACCCGAAAAACGCCTGAAGTTCTCCCGTACACGCTCCTCGTTAGTCACATACAGGGGCGTGCCGCAGGTATCCGCAAGCTCAACCGTATCCGCTCCGCCGATGAAGAGGTGATTGTCCCTCACCTCAAGATGACCCTTGATTGTGAACATGCGCGTTAGAGAGGTTTTTTTGTTAATATGGTCTTCGGTCATCTGCCGCCGGCTGAATAATGCACAAAAGCTTTTACAACTTTATGCAGATGGTACATCATGCATGTTCGCAAGCTTGTTCATATCAGCGGCGCGCTCCTGCCCCAGGCTTGCATCATATTCGGCACACGCCCTGTGCTAGCTGCCGTCATCCTGCTGTTCCTGTCGTTCCTCGCCGCAGAGATAGCCAGACCTGTTTTACCGCGCGGGTTACTCCTGCTCTTCTGGCGCGAGAAGGAGCTCGGGCATTTTGCTGTCGAGCCTTTCCTTTATTACCTATCTGTTATCACTCTTCTCTTCCTCTCTGAGATTGTGCCTGCCACAGCTTATGCCGCTATCGCGATACTGGCAGTGGGAGACGGTTTTGCAGGCGTCTTCGGGAAAAAATGCGGCAGGCACAGATTGCAGTTAAACGGTAACAAGTCCTGGGAAGGTACGCTCTCCGGGTTCCTGCTCGCATCCGCAGCCGGGTATTATTATGCAGGGATAATTGCGATTGCGGGCAGCTTTTCCGGCATGCTGGCTGAAGCGCTCTCTGACAGGTTCGATAATATCACTGTCCCGTTTGCGGCACTTGCCGCGATGCTGCTTATTGGCTGGTTAATGTGAGAAATCAAGAGATGCGCAACAGCCAAATTCCGGGACTCAGGGGAAAGCTTTAAAAACAGAAATTACTATTGTATATTAACTTGGCATTGAGGTCGTGATAGTAATTAAATGAACCAACGTCTGATACCAAAAAAAGTCTTTTTTACCAGTGGTGTTGGTCGGCATTCGGAATATCTCGAATCCTTTGAGCTGGCGCTCCGGGATGCCGGCATTGAGAAATTCAATCTTGTGACCGTGAGCTCAATCCTTCCCCCGAAATGCAAGATAGTGCCAAAGGAGGAGGGGCTGCATGAGCTGTCACCTGGAGAGATTGTGTTCGCTGTTCTCTCACGCAACGCGTCGAACGAGCAGCACAGGGTAGTTTCAACCGCAGTCGGCTGCGCCATACCGAAGAACCCGGACAGGCAGCACGGCTATCTCTCCGAGCACCACTCGTTCGGGGAGTCAAAGGATGATGCTGCAAAGTATGCCGAGAAGCTGGCTGTGAGCATGTACAGCACATGGACAAAGGAAGAGCCTGAGCGAGAGACCAGCATCGCGCGCTCGGCTGAGGTCGAGAAGGACACCTGGACCACCGTGGTTTCAGCCGCAGTGTTCGTGCTGTGAACTAAGTCTCAAGCGCTTTTTTGATCTTTTCCTTTAGAAGGTCGCTTATGACCTGCCCGCTGACCTTTCCCCTGAACTCTTTCATCAGGACTCCCATGAGAGGGCTTACAGCCGCCATCTCCCGTTCCTTTATGAACTCTTTTTTCTCCTGTATGAGCTTTGACGCCGCTTCCTCAAGCGCCTTCTGTGCATCATCACCTGCTCCAGATAGCTCTGCTGCAGCATCCGTTGCAGAGACCCCGGGCTTTTCAGCAAGCCTGCGCAGCACTCCGGGTATCGCCTCCTTCACAAGCGCGCCCTCGGAGAGCATGGTAAATGTTTGCCTGAGCCGCTCATCTCCAATGAGCTCCACTTTCACACCTTCCTTCGCAAGCTCGGCAAGGGTCGTCTCAAGTGTTCGCACAATTATTGTGGGGCTTGCCCCCGGGGCAGCATCCATGATATCCTCGAACAGCCGCGAGTGCGCCGAGCGTGCCATCTGCCATGCAAGCTCTTCGTTGAGCCCGAACTGGCTCATATAACGCGCCTTTTTCTCTTCAAGAAGCTCGGGGAGCACTATGCTGTCAATGCGTGAGGCTGGTACCTGCACAGGAGGCACATCCGTCTCAGGATACATGCGCGCAGCACCCGGCAGAGGTCTCATGTATGCCGATGAGCCGTCCGGGAGCGCTCGCCTCGTCTCTTCAGGCACGCGTTCAAGCGCCTCAACTGCCCGCTCAATCACTGCCTTCAATGCGTTCATGGCTTTTTCTTCCGCAGCCGCGACCATTACAACGCAGTCTTTCGTCCCTGCACCCGCTGCGGCTCGCAGCCGGCTGACCTCGTCTTCGGTTATCCCGTACTTCGGGAGCTCGTCTGTGTGGAAGATGCCGCCAACTCCGTATCTTTTTGCCCTGTCCGAGAGTTCGGTGCCGAGCCTTCGCCCGGGCTGGACTTCACGCCCCACGATTCCGTTGAACTTTTCGAGCTTTACTGCAAGCACTTTGCCGTCTTTCTGAGCTTTCTGGATGACTGTGGACTTCGTAGCTGCGAATACGCTGCTCACGTCGATGATGTCGCTGCACACCGCCGCGCCCCTTGCGTTGAGCTCATCCCGTATCCTGAGCAGGTTTACCTGTCGTTCAACCTCGCGCTCAACTATGATGTCTATGCTCCCGAGCTCCTGCACGCCCTTGACCTCAACGCGCGCACCGCCGGCTATCGACACGTTCAGGTCCTGCCTAATCGTGCCAATGCCTCGCTTCACCCTGCCGGTCGCGCGAAGGAGAAGCCCTATCTTTTCAGCCGTGCTCCTCGCATGCGCCGGAGAAATGATATCAGGCGCGGTGCCTATCTCAACGAGAGGGATGCCCAGCCTGTCCAGCGAATACACCACGCTGTCGTTCTTTTCCTCTATTTTCTGGCAGGCTTCCTCTTCAAGGCAGAGCACGCCAACTCCCACACGCCCCTCACTGGTCTCAATGTACCCGTCCGTTGCCACAAGAGCAGTGCGCTGGAAACCCGATGTATTGGAGCCGTCAATGACAATTTTGCGCATGGTATGCACCTCATCCGCGATGCGCATGTTAAGGAGCTTCGCAATCTGAAGCGTGATATCGAGGGCTTCCTGGTTCAATTCGCGCGGAGGCTCTTCATCGTTCTCGACCAGGCATGTGGTATCATAGGCTTTGTAAACGAACTTTCGCTTTACTTTAGATTCCTCAAGGGCTGCACGGTCAACCTCTCCCAACTCGCTCACGGTCGGTCTCAGGTATCTGAAAAACTCGTATGATGATTCGGCGACATCCCGCAATCTTGTGGGGCAGCCGCAGAACAACTTTTCCTGCGTGTCGAGCTGCTGGTGTATCTCAATGCCGCATTTGAGTCCGAGCGCTGCGTAATCGGGCATGGGTTCTGAGTATGCCTGCTTGATATAAATGTCTTGTCAGGAGCAGATTTTGCGTGATAGTAATAGTTATATTTAAATAGTAACAAGTAGGTAATTAACTTCCGCCTGAAAAAAACTTAAAGAAGGTGAACAAAAATGGTTCCTGCAGAAAATGTGGAGAGGTTCCTGTCACGGGAGCAGCTTGCAAAGCTGGAAGAACAGCTAACGCCGGTGTGCCTGCGGCACTGCCCTTCTTCAGCAAAATGTGCCCGTGGTGTCCTGCATGAGTGCCCGGTTGAAGCATACATAGGGCATCTCAGGCGGCATACAAGGACGTTCGTCGTGCAGCTTGCGGGAGCAGAGCCTGAATACGCGCAAACCATCAGGTCTATCGCGAGCAACGAACTTGAACATCAGCTTGCGATGCCAGGGTGCAGCCGGATCAAGACAAAGCTCAGGAAAATGTCAATGGTGGCAGACAGGCTGCAGCAAGTCAGGAAGGGAGACCTTGGGCTGAGCCTGAGGGAGGTCAGAAACCTGATGGACGAACTGCATGAGTTTGACTCTATGATACGGGATACCGAAAGCATGCTGCTGAGAAATCACTTCTACACGCAGCTCGACAGCCTGACAGAGGTATGCAGGTCACTTGAAGAGGACCTGAGATGGGCTGTGATGGAGCGGGAACAGGAGACATCCCGAGAAACTGGAATGTGACCTCCGGGCATTTCAGGTGCAGGGTGCACGCCCTGCACTTCATTAATTTTTTTAGCGACGTTGCAACAAACCGACACATTTAAATATACTCTCTCAAGTTAGAGGCTGCTGTGAGATGGAGTATGAAAAAATTTAAAGCTGATGATAAAGGTATCGAACTTCCAATAAACATCGTGGTCATGCTTGTGGTTGGCATGGTGGCACTCGCAGCGCTGCTCGCGATCATCCCTCAGCCCAAGAAGAATATGGTGGTGGAGATAAACTCTGTGAATAATGACACTGGAGTTGTCGCAGATCTTGAGAACGGCGTGCCCAAGGATGTTTCCGTGAAACTCACGGTCTATGACAGCAATACAAATAACCCGGTGAAGGGCGCGGATGTGATTATCACAGGTGGCGGAAGTACGGACGCTGGAAAGACCCTGTCCACGGGTAATGCCTCACTCAAGCTTAAAGATGTCCTGATCCGCAAGAACCAGGATATGCTGTATCTCAAAGTGATAGTGAAGGCAAACGGGTTCTATGATTACGAAAATGACAGGGCGATACTGATCACGTAATGGAACTCCCCATACGATTCGTGGTGCTGCTCATCGTGGGCATGGCGGGNNCTGCCATACTTTCCGCGCTGGGCAGCTTTTCCCCACCGCTGTCGATGCATGCAGACGTGCTCGGAATCTCTGGCAACGCAAGCATGATAGAAACCGGGAACGGAACCGCCTATGTTGATATAGAGGTGATTGCCACGGGCGGCAGCCCCGTGCCCGGCGCGACCGTGCTGCTGCGCGGGAACAACGTCACTGCTTCTGGTGTGACAGACGATGACGGAAAGGTAGTGCTCGAAATAGACCGCAGTGCTATCTTGCTTGATATAGAGGAGGGGTATCTCCAGTTGATAGCAAAGGCTGAGGGATACATGGAATACAGCAACGAGCATGCGGTCAAGGTGATAAGACCTTAGATAGGTTTACATACCCCATGCATGGTATAAGAGGCTGATGAACAACAGGCTCGACCCCTGGGGCGCTGTAAAAATTGAGAATTACGCAAAGCTCTTTGATGAGTTCGGGATATCGCAGTTCGAAGAGCTGCTGCCAGAGATAAAGAATCCACACCCGTTCATGCGCAGGAGGATTATTTTCGGGCACAGGAGCTACGATACTGTGGTAGATGCGATGAACCGGGGCGAGCCCTTCGCAGCCATGAGCGGCTTTATGCCGTCCGGCAGGGCGCATCTCGGGCATAAGATGGTGATGGA
>DUGO01000157.1 GCA_013331375.1 Candidatus Methanoperedentaceae archaeon
ATAGGCGGCAGGAGCGGGAACAGGGGATACTGTGCCCAGCCGTGCAGGAAGCGGTACCGAATGCTGGATAAGTACGGATATCTCCTGAGCCCTAAAGACCTTTGCACGGCTGCGCATCTTCCCAAGCTCATAGAGGCAGGCATAGACGCCTTCAAGATAGAAGGCAGGATGAAGCGCCCTGAGTACGTGGCAGGCGTGACTGGGATATACAGGCGGCTCATTGACAGGTATGCTGAAGACCCTGCAGGATATGCGGTTACTGATGACGAATTGCATGAGCTCTCCCAGCTATTCAGCCGGGGCTTTACGGAAGGATATTTTTTCGGCAAGCCGGGCGGGGAGCTCATGAGCCGCGAGCGACCTGACAGCAGGGGAACGTATCTCGGTAAGGTGATAAAATACGACAACAGGCGTGCCTTTGTTCAACTTCGCGCACCGCTTCTTGCAGGCGACGGGATAAGCATCGGGGATGGGGGCACATCCGTGAGCCGCATGTTAATGAATGGCATTTCGGTAAGGCGCGCAGAAGCGGGGGACATCGTCGAGATTCCGATAGAGCATGCTTCCGGGACGGTGGCATATAAGACATACGACAGACGATTGATGGAGGCTGTGAAAAGCTCGTACGGTTTTGGGAATATGGGTGGGGCAAGAAAGATTAAGGTCGCCATATCCGCATCCTTAAAGGTGGGGCAGCCNNGTGTTCGAGGCTGTCCCTGACGCCCGGGTTGATGAGAATGCATTCGTGCCGCTCAGCGAGCTTAACGAGCTGCGGCGCAAAGCCGTTGCATTGCTTACTGAAAAGAGGCTCGCGCGGCGCACATGCACGCGAAAAACGGTCATAGAATTCGAAGTACCTGCGCCCGCAAGACCGCTGCTTGCTGTCAATGCAGGGACACTGGATAACCTGCAGGCTGCAGCGCGCGGCGGCGCGGATGTTGTGTATGTCGGGGATGTGTACAGACCTGATACTGTCGATATCGAAGAATGCATCGCATTCGGGAAATCGCGCGGGATACAGGTATATGTCAGCATCCCGCGGATAGAGAGGGATAGCGAGATGGAATTTGTAAAAAATCTCTTGCGGCTCGATGCTGATGGATTTCTTGCAGGGAACACCGGCGTCCTGCAGATGCTATCTGGAAGGAATGTTGTGGCTGATTATCCACTCAACGTGCTGAACCGGCTCTCAATGAAATTCCTGCTTGACCTGGGCGCGCTTCGCGTGACGGCATCGCCTGAGCTTGCGCTTGCAGAGCTCCCGCGCGGCGCTGAGTGCATCGTCCAGGGCAGTATCGAGCTCATGGTCTCTGAGCACTGCGTTCCCGGAGGGTTTGAGAAGACCTGCCCTTCGCCGTGCATGAAAAATGCGTTCGCGCTTGAGGATGAGCGGGGTTTTTCCTTCCCTATCCGGATGGATGCGCAATGCAGGATGCATGTGCTGAACTCTAAGGATTTGTGCATGCTTGACCATGTGCCGCAGCTTATAATAGCAGGTGCAGGCGCTCTGCGGATAGAGGCAAAGGCGTACACTTCAAAAGTAACCGAAGACCTGACGCGCTCGTACAGGCGGGCGATTGACGGCGCTGTGGAGAAGTGCACAGGCGATCATACCACGGGTCATTATTTCAGGGGCGTATCATGAGAATATTCTTTGCTGGCAGTATCCGCGGAGGCAGGCAGCTCCGCCCCCTGTACAGAGAGATAATATGCCTGCTCAGTGACATGGGTCATGAGATAGTGAGCGAACATGTAGCCTCGGAGACGCTTCTTGAGGCAGAAGCTAAGATGTCGGACCGCGAGATATTCGAGAGCGACATACGATTCATAGACGAATGCGAGTGCATGGTCGCAGAGGTCACCATGCCCTCGACTGGCGTGGGATACGAGATATGCTATGCGGTTGAAAGTAACAAAAAGGTCGTGTGCCTGTATAAGGCTGGCACGAACGTGTCAGCGATGGTGACTGGCAACAGCCGCATCACGTCGATACCCTACGCAGTCATTGAAGAGCTGAAGGATGCCCTGCTCCATGGCATCTGAAAAGGGCATATGTCCAGCTATTTCCTCTTTCTGGGAACGCAGCCTCCGCCGTGCGCCTCCTCGCCTGACAAGAGCTTCAGCGCCTGCCTGCATGTTGCAACCCCCGGGGCGCCGCTTGTGACANNCCTCATCTGGGATACGCAGCATGAGTCGCATCTCTGGGAAGCCACTACAGCGAGAGCCATCAGGACTTTGATTTTTGCAGGCAGGGCGCCGTCTGTCAGCAGCCCTTTATCGCACTGCTTGTAGAACTCGAACAGCTCAGGGCTCATCTCGCGTATCATTCCCATGATTTCGGGGTAGAATCCCATCTTTCCTTCGATACTTTCCAGTGTATTTTCCTTTTTCATACTAAATTCCCCCTGTGTTTCACCTCTTGATTTATTTACGGGCAAGGGGATAAGATTAACGCATGAACGGGGTGGCGTGCAAGCTCTGCGGCAGCGTATCGGTACAGGCATTCCGTGTCCGGGAGCGCATGTATGTGCGCTGCAGAGACTGCGACCTTATCGTTGTACCTGACGAATTCCACGTGTCGCCTCAGGATGAGATGGCACGCTACAGGCTTCATGAGAATACGCTCTCGAACGAGGGGTACGTCCGGATGTTCAGGGAAAAGATAGCCCTTATAAAAGGATACTGCCCCGGCATCAGGTCAGTGCTCGACTACGGCTGCGGACCGCAGCCTGTGCTCGCAGAGCTATTGAGGCGGGAGGGGTACAGCGCCGATGCGTACGACCCGTATTTCTTTCCTGAAAAACCGGATGAGGCATACGACCTTGTGATGTCGACCGAGGTGTTTGAGCATTTCAGGGATGTCAGGGCTGGCATCAACGGAATACGCGAATGCGTTAAAGATGGCGGGTTCCTTGCAGTGATGACCGCATTCCACGATGCTGTAGCGGACTTTAATAGCTGGTGGTACATCACGGACCCGACGCACATCTGCTTTTACGGAATGCGGACATTCGGGCGGATATCCCGGGAATTCGGGTTCAGCATCGTGTTTACTGACAGGAAGAATTTCATTATCCTTAGAAAACGATAACCTGACTCGAAGATTTATCTGGCATCAGC
>DUGO01000159.1 GCA_013331375.1 Candidatus Methanoperedentaceae archaeon
GGCGGATGGGACCAGGGCTGCATGTCTTTCTACTGGAACCAGTATTTCAAAAAGTACAATATATCCAGAGATCAGGTCATTAATGCTGTGGTTCCTCGTCAGCAGATGGAGCAGGCTGTGCAACAGGGATTGATAGATATCATGACTGTACATCCACCCCAGACAGGAATAATTGAAAGAAGTGGTAAATACAGAAGACTGTGGTCAAGCTGGGATATAACAATTGGGGATGTCATTGATAAACAGGATGCAGAAATAACGATGTCCGGGTTTACCGAGGAGTTCATCCAGAAGAATCCGGAAGCAGTCAGGCGCTATGTGAGAGCCATGATAAAAGCTTCGGCGTTTGACAACGATAACCACGAGCTTTACACCGATTGGGTCCAGGGATTGCAGGGCTGGGACCCTAAAACCCGTGAGGGAGGAGACCACCATAACTCGGCTACAGGTCTTGTAAGAGAGAGGGCTGTGCAGAAATGGATAGACTGGTATGTTGATATGGGACTGCTGAAGCCAGGGGAAATAAAGCCCTCAGACCTTTACACGAACGAGTTCAACCCGTACAGCAAATACAAGGTGAATGACCCGGTCAGTGACCCAACATACTGGGATACCCTGCCGAAAGAATACCTGTATTTGCCAGTGAAGAATGCAACCTCGAAGTAGGGAAACCTGCTTCGATTTTCACTTATAAAAATAAACATCAGGAGAAACATAAATGGAAAATAATAAAATATATATTGCAGTAATAGCAGTGGTAGCGATTCTTGCAGCCGGTATAGGCTGGGGCGTGGGCACTCAGAGCGCCCAGAACAGTGAAAAGCCCGCCATTACAGCTGGTGTAGCAGCTGCAGGATTATCGGATGGGATTTTCTCAGAAGAAAAACCCAGGGATGTAATAACTTTGAGAATGGCAGTCAGCCCCACAAGTTTTCACCTTGGGCGCATAGTAGTTGCTGATAAATATGGATTTTTCAGGGAAGAAGGGCTCAAGATAGAATATGTCAATATTCCAGTGGGAGCAGGTCCGGCGCTTGCTGCACTTAAAAAAGGAGAAATAGATATATTCTCAGGTGGAACAGGACACCCAGACGGGTTCATAAACGCTTTCAAAGGCGGTGTCAGGGTAAAGGCAGTGGTTGCCAGTACTTTTGGGCATCCCAATTATCCGCATGACACCGCCTGGGTGCCCATAGACAGCCCGATCAAAGAACCGAAAGATGTTATTGGCAAAAAAGTCGGGGGACTGGTTACCGGCGGATGGGACCAGGGCTGCATGGCTTTCTACTGGAACCAGTATTTTAAAATGTACAATCTATCCAGAGATCAGGTCATCAATGCTGTCGTTCCTCCCCAGCAGCAGGAACAGGCAATTCAGCAGGGATTGATAGATATTATGACCGTTCATCCGCCTCAGACAGGAGTGATCGAGAGGAGCGGTAAGTACAGAAGGTTATGGTCAAGCTGGGATATCACAAACGGAGATGTGATAGATAAACAGGAGGCAGAGATCTCAGTATCCGGGTTTACAGAGGAGTTTTTCCAGAAGAATCCTGAAGCTGTCAGGCGCTATGTGAGAGCGATGGCAAAAGCGCAGGCGTTTGATAACGATAACCACGAACTCTACAGCGACTGGATCCAGGGGCAGATCGGCTGGTCACCAAAGGTCCGTGAAGGGGGAGACCACCATAACTGGGCTACAGGTCTCATAAGAGAGAGCGCAGTGCAGAAGTGGATAGACTGGTACGTGGACATGGGACTGTTAAAGCCTGGGGAAATAAAGCCTTCAGACCTTTATACGAATGAGTTCAACCCGTATAGCAAATATACCGTGAACGACCCGGTCAGAGACCCAACATACTGGGATACCCTGCCGAAGGAATACCTGTATTTGCCAGTGNNCATACCTGCCTGTGAAGGGTGCAACCTCGAAGTAGGGGAAACCTACTTCGATGTTTTACAGGTGATGAACCATTATGACTGATACTCTAACCATTGAAGATGAAAAATTTCTTAAAAGGGCAAAGGAATTTCATGGTCATCTGGGACCTTTTCTGGTTCTTGGATTGACTGCTGGTTTTCTTGCCCTAGAACACATAGGAAAAAATCCCTTTGAGACACGGTGCTTAGTCAGGACTGGATCGAAACCGCCGAAATCCTGTTTCATTGATGGAATTCAGTTTGCCAGCGGCTGTACTCTTGGGAAGTGGAATATCGCAACTGAAAATTCAAATGAAATCTCTGCCACCTTTTTCAGAAATGACAGAAGAATTCGAATTAGAGTTCGAGATGAAATTCTCCAGAAGCTGAGTGAGAATCCTTCAGAGGAAAGACTTGAAGNNAAAAGCAGGAAAAGAGAATACCCTGAGAACATTACAGATTGCCAGGGACGAAGCAATCAAGAGAGGAATAAAACACATAGTCGTCGCGTCCTCATACGGGGATACAGGGCTTGCAGCCGCTGAATTATTGAAGGACACAGGAATAAACCTGGTAGTTGTCTCCCTCAACAACGGGTTTAAAGAGGAAGGGCTGCAGCCCTTAGGTCCTCTGGCGAAAAAGAAGATTGAAGAACTGGACGGGAAGGTTTATTCCGGTACGATGGTCCTCGGAGGACTGGGTAAAGCATTAAAGGATAAAGGCGCTCATTCGCATGAGCAGATAGTAGCAGACACTCTTCGGATTTTCGGTCAGGGGACAAAGGTCGTGGTCGAGATTACAGCCATGAGCGCAGATGCCGGTTTGATACCATTCACAGATGTGATAGCCGTGGCTGGAACCGGAAGAGGCGCGGATACAGCAGCGGTCATCAAAGCCAACTCATCAAACAGATTCTTTGAGATAAGACTGAAGGAGTATCTCGTTAAACCGAAGGATTTCTAACAGGGCGAGATATGCTGACCGAGCTTGCTGGAAAGTATAAATTCATGCCTTCCCTGACCATGATACTATTGATTGTGATCGCATTCAGCGGGTGTGCGGGCAGTAAAGAGACCCATGCTCACGCCTCACATCCTGACCTGTCAGAAAAACCCAGAAAAAATTCGGAAGCCGGGGTGACAATCACAGCTGAGTATCACAGAAATGCCTCTGAATTCAGGTTACATCTGCATACTTTCTCGGTAACGCTGGACTGCGAGCTGGATAACATATCATATATACGTGACAGTAGCGGGAACATCATCAGACCGGAGGCATGGGAAAGCGGCACATGCGGTCAGCATGTTGAAGGCACTCTGAAATTCCCGAAATTTGATGATAGTAACGGCTTTGAGCTTGTGATTCAGGACATTGCGGGCGCTAAAGAAAGGGTCATCAAGTGGTGAAATGGTTGTATATACTAGAATAATTGCGGTGGCATTAACTGTTTTGTTGCTAATCCCAATTGCCCAGGGACACGGAGCTATCACCGAAAGTTCTCCCGGCGAGAGCAGCCCTGCAGGTATTATCGCCCTGCTGATAATAATTGCTGGCATCTTCCTTCTTTCTTACAAGATCAAGCAGCTCAACACATTACCCCAGAGGTCACTGGCGGTCGTGATTTTCCTGCTGGCATGGGAACTTGCTGTGAGAGCCGGTCTGACGTATCCTGCCGCTATACCAGTGCCTTCAAGGGTATTCCAGGGTGTTATGGACATTGTTCTATTGGAGAAATTCTGGGAACATACCATGATAAGTTTAGAAAGAGTTTTTCTCGGATATGCTCTGGCTATGATAATAGCAATACCACTGGGATTTGCAGTTGGCTGGTTCAACACGGTAGAGAGATACCTTGACCCTTTTCTGCAGACAATGAGGCAGATACCCCAGCTCGCACTGTTTCCTGCGTTCATTCTTTTTTTCGGGATCGGCGAGCTTCCAAAGATATTGCTGATTATGCTGGCTGCAGTGTGGTGGATACTGTTGAGCACAATAAGCGCAGTACAGAGCGTCGACCCTTTCCTTGTTAAAACCGCAAGGTCTGTGGGAGCATCCCAGTGGGATTTGCTGAGAAAGGTCGTACTGCCGTCTGCAGCTCCCACGATTATCACAGGCATGCGGTATGCAAGTACAGAGGTCATACTGGTACTGGTGGCGGTCGAGTTGCTGGGGGCAAGCAAAGGACTGGGGATCCTTCTGAATACTCCGCGATACTGGGAGGTACTGGTGTTCATGACGATCCTTGGGGTGACTGCAAACTATATGCTGGTCTTGCTTGAGAGAAGACTCTGCAGGTGGAAAGAGGAGATTGAGATTGGCTAAGATAATAGATCAACTGAAAACACTGCCTCAACGGCTGCTTACAATCATGATTTTCCTGCTGGTGTGGGAAATTGCAGTGAAAGCGGGTCTTTTGTATCCGTCTCCTGTACCTCCGGCATCCAGTGTATTGGGCGCCCTCAAAGATCTCGCGTTTGAAAGCATATTCTGGGAACATACATTTGTAAGCATGCAGAGAATTCTTTCAGGATATGCTCTGGCTATCATAATAGCAGTACCGCTCGGGTTTGCAGTCGGCTGGTCAACGACCCTGGAAAGATACCTCGACCCCCTGCTGCAGACATTCAGACAAATCCCCCTGATGGCTCTATTTCCTGTTTTCATTCTTTTTTTCGGGACAGGTGAACTACCATGCATATTGATCATAATGCTTGCTGCCATGTGGTGTATCCTGTTGAGCACGATAAGCAGTGTACAGAACATTGACCCTTTTCTCGTAAAAACCGCAAGGTCTGTCGGAACATCTCAATGGGATATGCTGAGAAAGGTCGTGCTCCCGTCAGCTGTCCCATCAATATTCACGGGCATGCGGTATGCATACACTGATATCCTGCTGGTGTTAATTGCAGTCGAGATGCTGGGGGTAAACGGCGGGTGGGGCATTATCGTGAGCAGTCATGAACATCACGGGCAGAGCCATACCGTGATGTACGCAATACTCATCTCCATGGCTATTGTGGGGGTAATTGTTAATTATATATTTGTTGCGCTTGAGAGAAGACTCTGCAGGTGGAAAGAGACGATCGAAATTACATGATATCTGCTTTGAGGGAACCGTAATAATATCCTCCCGCAAGATTGCCTTTATGATTGGAAAATCAGAACATTTTCGTCCATACTTTGCTCCTTCCTGAAAAGTCTGCATACACTGTTAGCGTGCAGCCCATCGCTTGTCTAATAGGGATAACTTTATATTGTGAAGGATAACATTGGGATTGCGTTAGAGGGAGTTATCAGGCAGGAACACCGGGATGGATCGCATTCTTGAAACTGAAAGTGTAACAAAGACGTACCGTCTTGGGAAAATCGATGTGCCTGTACTTCACGGCATAGACCTGTCAGTAAAGCAGGGCGAGTTCGCTGCGATAATGGGCCCATCAGGAAGCGGTAAGAGCACGCTCCTGAACATTATAGGGTGCCTTGACCGCCCCACATCGGGCAGGGTCCTGATAGACTGTATCGACACATCCACGCTATCCGACAATGAGCTTGCGGTCATCCGGGGACGAAAGATTGGCTTCGTTTTCCAGACATTCAACCTTGTCGCGCGCCTGAGCGCGCAGAGGAATGTGGAGATGCCGATGATATACCAGGACGTGCCCCGAAACGCCAGGGTTAAGCGCGCACGGGAGCTGCTTACGCTGTTCGGTCTATCTGACCGCATGGACCACAAGCCCCCTGAGATGTCGGGAGGGCAGCGCCAGCGCGTTGCACTTGCACGCGCGCTCGCCAATGACCCCGCCCTGATACTTGCGGATGAGCCGACCGGGAACCTCGACTCGAAGACCGGGAAGGAGATACTCAGGATACTGGAAGACCTGAACGAACGCGGGAGAACGATACTAATCGTGACACACGACCATGAAATCGCTGGTAAATGCGACAGGATAATAAGACTTAAGGATGGTGTAATTGAAACATGAGAAGGAAATTGATGCTAATCGGGTGCGTGCTCTTGTACGCCACTGTGCCTGCATTTGCTGTCACAGATTATCTTGATTTGAGCCTCATAAAGTACGACCCGTACCCTGTTGAGCCTGGAAAAAGCTTTGACGTATGGGTAAAAGTCGAAAATCTCGGCGATAATGATGTGAATGATGCTTCGGTCGAGTTCATACCCAGATTCCCGTTCTCGGTGCAGGAGGGAGAAAGTTCTGCGAAGAATCCAGGTACTATCCTTAAAGGAAAAGATATTGTTTACAGGTTCAGGCTGCAGACAGATGTGAACGCCGTGCGCGGCTCTAACAGGATAACCTTTGGATACAGGCTCGGTGATTTGCTCTATACCAGGGACTTTGATATAGATGTGGGCACTGACGTCGTGGACAGCCGCGGCACAGTGACTCTTGAAAAGGTGGGTGTGGAGCCTGCGGTACTCATGCCCGGCGACAGGGGGACCGTCACTGTGACCGTAAAGAATACTGCATCCCAGTACTCAATCACGCTTGACAAAGTGTACAGCCTGAACGCAATAATACAATCTGCAACGCTCTCAGGCGGAGAAAGGATCCGTGTGCTGAGCCCGCCCTACAGCAGCGTAGGAGTGCTCGGTCCGGGCAATTCGATGGACCTTGTTTTCAGTATTGAGGTTGACGCATCCGCCCCGGAGGGTACATATTTACTTGACCTTGAGACCCAGGGAAGTGCAAGGCTATTCGGAGTGAGCTGGAAAATCCCGGTGGAAGTCGATAATTCAAGCGCAGAAATCCTACTCGCAGAACCTCCGGGTAATAAAGATATCGTATTCAATGTGGTCAATCCCAGGCATAACTCACTGAGCGCAGTTGAAGTGATACCGAGGTCGGCTGGCATACGCTTCAGCCCTGAGACCTATTTCATAGGCACAATGGGCGCAGATGAGATGTACACCGCAACCTTTGACATTGAGGGGAATCCAGGGGACATGGCGTTCAGCGTGCGTTTCAAGAACGGGAACAACTGGCACGAATCACCGGTGAAGACTGTGCGCCTGAATTCCACGGAACCTGTGAGCACAGGGGGGCAGGTATCCATCATCCCGCTTCTGGCGATTGCGCTGCTGCTCGCTATCGTAATAGTGTTCTTTGTTTATATGAGGCGGAAGAGGCGCAGTGAGAAATGAGACTGGCGGATGCGCTCGGGTATGTCTCGCAGAGCTATTCAAGCAACAGGGTAAAGACCTTTCTCTCAAGCCTCGGCATAGTGGTCGGGGTGATAGCCATCGTGGTCATGCTGTCAATAGGTCAGGGGATGCAGGAAGCCGTCATGTCAGCATTTGGCGGTCTTGGTGTTGACTGGGTAATCGTTACACCCGGGGAATTTGGGGACCAGGGTCCCAGGATGAATAAAAAACCCGCAGAGCTCGATGCGAGGGACGTGCACGCGCTTGAGAACGTCCCGGGCGTGAAAAAAGTCTCGCCGCGTGTAAATTACGCGGGCAGGATGACATTAAGGGATGAAGAAAGGACCGCACAAATAATGGCTGTTACGCCGTCCAAGGCGTTCGATATATCAGACTCGATAGAGACCGGCAGGTTCCTGCAGGATTCAGATACAGGCAGCGTGGTACTCGGCAGGGACGTGGCGGACGATGCGTTCGACACCAAAATATATCCGGGGATGCGTGTCACCATTACGAACCTGGAAGGGGACGTGAGCCGGGAGTTCATAGTCGCAGGAGTGCTCAAGGACAAAGAGGCTTCCATATTCGGAGGTTCCAACTCGCTTGTGTTCATGACCCACAAGTCGCTGGCTGAACTGAGAGGCAGTGTGAACTATTCGTACTCAAGTATCCTTGTCTCGGTGGACGACCCGGCTGTACTGGATGATACCCAGAAGAAGATGGAGGGTGCGCTGAGGCGCCTCCACAAGGACGAGGGGTTCACGGTGATGGCATTCAAATCACTGCTTGAGGGGCTTAACGTACTCCTTGTCCAGGTAAAATACGCGCTCGGGGGCATAGGCGCGGTTTCGCTTGTGGTTGGAGGAGTGGGAATTATAAACGTGATGATGCTGACGGTCACTGAGCGGATAAAAGAAATCGGCATCATGAAGGCACTGGGCGCGACAAGGGATAATATCCGGGTGCTGTTCCTGCTCGAATCCGGTATACTCGGTTTTGTAAGCGGTGCTGTGGGCGCNNGCTTATCGGAACCTTGCTGGTTTCTGTCATTTCGACCTTTGCAGGCATTCCAATGACGATTGCCTGGGAAAATTTGCTTATCGGGCTTGCCTTCGGGGTGATCACTTCAATCCTCGCTGGGGTGTACCCTGCGTCAAAAGCGTCTGGGCTTGACCCGGTAGAGGCGCTCCGTGCTGAACAATGACGGTAAGAGGAGGTATGTTAAATGGACTTAGTTGACAAAATAACTGGGGTTCTTACGAATCCGAAAAGCACAATGAAAGAAGTGGCAGAGAGACCGATGATAGAGGAGGGGCTGCTGATAGTGGGACTGAATGCTGCGATCGCTGCGCTGTCCGCATACATCACATTTACGAAAGTGATATACAAATTCCCCGATGTTCCGGGGAGTAGCCAGGATATCCAGACCATTGCGATCCTGGCGGGTATTGTGGGCAGTTTAATCGGGGTCTTCATTATGTGGGTTGTATTTGCGGGCATTCTGCACATTATATCGCTTGCCATTGGCGGAGAGGGCAGGTTTTACCCGGGTATGCTCGTGATATATGCATACTCCATGCTGCCGATGCCAATCGGTGGGATTATAGAGGCTATTCTCCTGTACCTGACTCCTGTTGTTGTCACCATAGACATGAGCGGAGCGGGTACAGGTACAGGGAATCCTATGGCTGGGCTCATTGACCATCCATATTACCAGGCTGCGACTGCAATAGGGCTTATCGCCAGTGTATTGTCTCTGTTCCTTATGTTCCACGGTGTGCAGAGCGTTCAGAAACTTTCTGCGAAAAGGGCTGTTATCCCTGTCGGGATACTTGCTGTGATCACGATTGTCCCGAGCGTGATAGGCTGGTTCATGTTCTAACCCCGGAACTCGACTCATAAGGTGCAGAAAGATCCAAGTGAGGTGACCGCGCCCCGCACTGCCTGGAGCCTTGCCCGGACGCCTGATGCCGGCAGACCGTTCCTATCCATGCCAATTATGGCGTTTGACCAGGGGCTCCTCAGCATGAAGCAGATGCCGGGGTGCTCTTCTTTTTTCGATGCCTGCACAGCAACGATGACACTGCCGCCGGCGCCTGTGACCATGACATGCGAGCCGTCGGTGAGCTTCATCTTTTCCATGTCGCTCCTGTCCAGGGTTATCACGGCTGAGAGCGCTTTGTACTCATTGCCCATGCGGTCATTCCCGAATGCTGCCAACTGGAATACATCGCTGTGCAGTACCACAAACAATTCATGCTCAGGCGTTTTTATGAACTTACCGACATCCACCGGCATCAGAGCGCCTCCGCAATTCGTTTCAATATGAGGTCGTCATGAGGCTCCTGCGATACAACCGGTCGGTTAAGATTGACGTTCACACCGTCCATCCGGACNNCCTCCCGCCGATAGCGCAGCCCGGATATCAACAGCGGATGACTGCGATATGTATGTGCAGCATGGATCGATATTGATGATGGGAATACCGTGCAGCTGTTTCACAACCTGACCGGGGAGCACAGATACCGGGTCAAAGCCGATGAATGCGACAGCATCTGCAGCCCTGTTTTTTATGGTCTCGATAATGGAGTGCTGCTTTGCATGTGCCTCGTTTAAGCTCGCCATCCCGGCGCTGCCAGCCTCCTCAAAAAGAGCCTGGCTGAAACCACGGGCATTGTAGCCTCCCTGCACGGGTATCACATGGAAATTCGAAAGCCGGCTTAAAAAGTCTGTGAACAGGGATTGATGTTCTGCTATGAGACCCCCGATGCCCGAGCCTGTGAACAGTACGCCGAATTCAGCCTTTCTAAGAATGCCTGCGAGCTCAAGTATGCGCTTTGACAGGGGGTGCGCGGGTACTTTGCCTTCAAGCGCAGTGAGTATCGCCTCAAGGAAGGCGTTGTCGTCTCCCGGGGCTATCCTGTAAAATTGCTTCCTGCATACTTTGGCTGTGGCAGATTCCCTCACGTCTATCGCAATCCCCACACGGTCTTCCTCGTAGCCGCGCTGGCGATGCTCGCCCCTTGGAAAGAACGAGAAGCGTGAAAGCAGGCGCGGATGCGTGTTCTGCGGGTCGCACCCCCAGTAAATGATAACATCTGCCCTGTCACGTACCTCATCAAGTGTGCAGCTCCGTACCCTGTTCCCAAGAATCATCCCGGTGACCGCACCCAGCCTGAAGGATGACGGGCTGTCTATGGTCGCACCGAGCTTTTTCGCAAGCCCTATAGTTGTTTTCTGGGCTTCACTTGTCGAGTTGCCAAGACCGAATATGGCAGGAGCCTTTGCGCCTGAAAGGAGCTTCGCTGCTCTCTCAATAGCCTTATCGATATCAGCCGGTGCGCCGCTGACAGACGACGGCTTTTTCCCGCAGCCCCGGATATAGCTCGCACCTATCCTGCAGGCGTTCCTGACCTGCCCGACCCGCCCGGCTTCAAAAGTTACTTCGATATCATCGCAGAGAAGTGAGCAGCCTGTGCATACGTACATGGATATCACACGAACTCTATGGCTTCATGAGGACAGGGCGTTATGCACGCATAGCACAGGATGCGGTTCTTGCCGAAGCGCCTGCACTCTTTCACGTTGGATGCCACAACTTTTCCGTCAACAATCCTGAATATCACCTTTTCATTCGTGGGCGCCTTTCCAACAGCTGCGCCCTTCGGGTCGTTCGCAACGTCCACGGGGCAGGCAACAACGCAGTTCCCGCAGCCGGTACACAGGTCTTCATGCACGATGAGACCTGTCTCTCCAGCCTTTTCGAGCGGGGCAATGAGCCGGTTGAGCTTCTCCCTCTGCTCCTTATAAGTCTCCTCTTCCAGCGGGGTGCAATCCGCAGGAGACCTTGTCT
>DUGO01000154.1 GCA_013331375.1 Candidatus Methanoperedentaceae archaeon
AGTTCTATACACTTGTGGATGACCATGCCTGCAAAGGGGGTGCGGCTGCACTCGGTCTGCGAGAGATGGAACCAGAGCTTCGAAACGGGGAGTTCTATTTCAAGCTTAAGGGCTTCAAGACACANNCACGAAGGCAGTGCTCTATGCGCCGCTTGAGAAGGCGACATTCGAGCCTGACGTCGTGGTAACCATGGCTACCCCCAGGCAGGCGATGCAGATAGTGCAGGCACTCCTGTATGAGGAGGGGGGACGGGTCGAACCCGGCTTCTCGGGAAGACAGAGCCTGTGCGCAGACTGCGTGGCTGAGCCTTCAAGGACAAAGAAACTGGGACTTTCGGTCGGATGCAGCGGGAGCAGGAAGAATGCAGGTATCAGGGACTCAGAGATGATTATCGGCATACCATTCGCGCTTTTCCCTGCGCTTGTCCGGTCTGCTGCCCGGATGTTTGCGCCAGGTTAGAGTTAACTTGAAGTCAGGCTCTTAATCTCTTCGGCAAGCGCGGGCAGGAACGTACCCACATCAGTGATGAGCCCTATAGCCTGGGCTGAACCCCTGTCAGTGAGCTTGGTCACAGCCTGCGGATTGATGTCTGCACATATCGTCTTCACGGTCGACGGCAGGAGGTTGCCAGTTGCTATTGAATGAAGCATGGTAGCCAGCATGAGCACAAGCTCGACATCGGCAAGCGCAGCCAGCATCTCTTCTTTTGCAGCCACGGTATCCGAGATGACGTCAGGCAGCGGTCCGTCGTCGCGTATCGAGCCGGCAAGCACGTATTTTATGTTATTCTTCACGCATTCGTACATGATGCCGCCATTCACGATGCCGGTCTCAACCGCGTTCCTGATTCCGCCCGCAGCTGTTATCTCCCTGATTGCATAGAGATGGTGCCTGTGACCTCCGGAGACCGGTCTTCCGGTCTCGACGCTCATGCCCAGTGAAGTGCCGTAGAGGTTGTACTCAATGTCATGCACCGCAAGTGCGTTCCCTGCAAGCAGGACATCGACGTACCCGAGCCGGATGATCTCGGCAAGTGCAGGCGCTGCCCCGGTATGCACTATGGCTGGACCTCCGACCACGGCTATCCTGCCCCCCCGTTTCCTTGTCTCCACAATGGCGGCTGCGATTTGCTTTATCATGTTCAGTGACGGGCGCTCTGACGAGACGCCGCCGCCCATGAACTCGAACAGCGAATATCCCCGAGGGCGCTCAGGCATCTTTACCCTGACACCGCTGTCGCCAACGACAACGCTGTCACCCTTTTTGATTTTTGAAAGTGGGGTGCACACTGCCCGGCTGTTCTTCACTACGACCAGCCTGTCCATGCCGATGTGCTCAACAGGCATCCATTTCCCCTTAACCCGTACGTGCGTGGCATGATTGGTCGTTGAATAGAACCCGCGCGGAGCCACCCTGTCGGCTTCGGCAGGGACAAGGTGCGCGTCCTCGATCTCAGGCAGGCAGGCGCCAAGCGTGTGCAGCTCTGTGAGTATCTGCTCAAGCTGCTCCTCATTCCTGGCATACACCGCAATCCTTGCGTAGCTCGGGTCAATCTTTCTCTTACCGACATCGAACTTCAGGATGTCGAACTCCCCATCGAGGTCCATGATTTTGCTCAGCACCTTCGGGAAGATGAGAGAGTCTATCAGATGCCCCTTGAACTCGACTTCACGCATCGCTCTCATGGTGAGTGGTATAAATATACTAAGATTACAAAAAGGTATGCATTTAAGGCATAAAAGGAGCTGCACGCATGAAGGTTATTTCCATAGTCGGGTATAAGAAATCCGGAAAAACCATGCTCGTGGAACGGCTCGGGGCGGCTCTCAGGGCTCGAGGCAAGGTGGGCACTGTAAAGCATGTCCACCACGGCATTGAGCTCAATCCCCCCGGTACCGACACGCGCAGGCACATGGATGCGGGCGCGGAGGTAGCAATTGCGGTCGCCCCTGAGATGAGTGCCATGTATGTCCGCTGGAATTCGCTCCAGCAGGCGCTGGATGGGCTTGCGGATGCGGGCATGGATTTTGCAGTCGTGGAAGGGTTCAAGGACAGCGAGCTGCCAAAAGTCGTTATAGGCGACCTTGATGTAAAAAACGAGGTTGCACGCATCCGGGATGCGGAAGCCGAAATCGAAGAACTTGTCAGGATTACCATGCTCCAGCCTGACTATTATACCCTCCCCGCACTGATCAGGAAAGTCCGTTCCATGAAAACGATACGGCAGGCAGGGGCGATTGGCACGTTTACGGGAATAGTCAGGGAGCGGACCGGGAACACTGTGACGAAGTCGCTTGAGTTTGAAAAATACGATGAGGTGGCAGAGGAAAAAATGAAGCTTATATGCGATGAGCTGAGCCGGAGAGACGGCATCGCAGGCGTGCTCATTCATCACAGGACAGGTGTCATCGCCCCGGGGGATGACATCGTTTATATAGTTGTGGCTGCCTCACACAGGCAGCAGCTCTTTCCTGTGCTTTCCGAGGCGATTGAGAGGCTGAAGGAAGAGGTTCCCATATGGAAAAAAGAGCATACGAACGAGGGACAGTACTGGGTGCATGAGGAGCAGTGAATGAATAGCAGGTGATACGATGGCGCTTTTCGGGACAAACGGTGTGAGAGGTGTTGCGAACAAAGAGATAACGCCTGAGCTTGCGATGCGCCTTGCGCAGAGCCTTGGCACATACATGCATGAAGGTCCGGGAAAAACGGTTGCAATCGGCAGGGATACAAGGAACTCAGGCGACATGCTCAAAAGCGCATGTATTGCCGGCGCCCTGTCAGCCGGGCTGTCTGTTATCGATCTTGGGATTGCGCCTACACCCTGCGTGCAGTTCTATGTCAGGGAGAAGGCAGATGCAGGGATGGTTATAACCGCTTCGCACAATCCCAGGGAGTACAACGGCATAAAGCTGATAGCAGGCGACGGCACGGAGTTCTCGCGCGCGGGTGAGGCAGAGGTTGAGGAAATATACTTTTCAGGGAAGTTCCACACTGCCGGGTGGAGCGAGACCGGGAACCTCACAGGCGATTCATCCACGGGCATGTACATGCGCGGGATTCTTGGGGCGGTTGATGTAGAGGCAGTCCGCTCTGCAAACCTGAAAGTCGTGGTTGACCCCGGCTGCGGCGCAGGCGCTGTTGTCACGCCGTTCCTGCTGAAGGAGCTCGGCTGCGAGGTCATTTCGCTCAATGCGCAGCTTGACGGCACGCTTCCGGGTAGGGAGCCTGAGCCAACGGCTGACAATCTCCGTGATATGATAGCTCTTGTCAAAGCTACGGGGGCAGACCTGGGGATAGCGCATGACGGCGATGCGGACAGGGTAGCGCTTGTGGACGAGAAAGGGGATTTCGTGAACGAGGACGTGCTGCTTGCAATGATGACAAAGCATGTGCTTGCTAGCAGGAAAGGCGCTATTGTCACGCCTGTAAGCTCATCGCTGTGCGTTGCAGACGTGACAAAAGAGTACGGGGCAGAACTTATCTGGACGCGCGTGGGCAGCATCGATGTTGCGAGAAAGATGATGGAAACAAAGGCAGTATTCGGCGGGGAGGGCAACGGCGGGCTAATATTCCCCGAGCACCAGTACTGCAGGGACGGCGCCATGGCAGCAGCGAAGATACTCGAGATGGTCGCAAAGGGCGCAAGGCTATCCGAGCTTGCGGCAGAGGTGCCGCACTACTATAACGTGAAGGTGAAGGTTCACTGCAAGGACCCGAGGGGCGCTGTCGAGAAAATCAGGCAGAAGCTCAGGGGTGAAAAAGTGGATGCGACGGACGGTCTCAAGGTCTGGTATGATGATGCGTGGGTGCTCATCCGCCCCTCAGGCACTGAGCCGCTGGTGAGGGTGTATGCGGAATCAAAGAAGGAAGCGCGCACGTGGGAGCTTGTCAGGTGGGGTGAGGAGCTTGTGAAGGGGGCTTTAGATACATAATGCTATGTAATAAAAGATTATTTTTTACAAAAAAAATGACAAAAAATAATGTAATGTAAAGTTTTAAGTAGTTTTACGTAAATTACCATTACGTAGAGATAATTACTATATCATATAGTAATTTAACCCGCTAAAAATTAGAAACATTGTGACAATAATAGTTTCTAGTCTGAGGCGCCGGCGGTGGGATTTGAACCCAACGACATCCGGGCGGGATGAACCGATCTTAAGTCGGTCGCGTTTGGCCAATCTCTGCCACGCCGGCACTTTTCAGACTTCTTACTGCTTTCAGTTATATATTCTAACAGGATTTATACCTTATCCACGTGACTGATTGTGATTACGATAAAATCACTATCAGCATGGCTATTATATTCTATAAAATTTTATACATGCTATCTCTATCTTTGGTTCCCTCCGCCCTTATGGCGCTTAATCGCATGAAGTTTACGCC
>DUGO01000163.1 GCA_013331375.1 Candidatus Methanoperedentaceae archaeon
GTACATGAACGCGCCTGGAATCCAGTCGGGATAGTAATCGACAGTGATAAAACGTGTATCCGGGTAAGGGGAATTCCATATCAGCACTTCCCTGCCTTCGCTATCTTCAGCTACATAGTCGGGCGGCGGGTTCGCAGCCCCTAAAAGCTTATTGCCCGTCGTATAACCTGCGGGCAGCACTACCCTCACACTCTCTTCACTCTCAATCATCTGTGCGAAGGTCCTGGGCTGGGCACTCTCCGAGTACGCGATAAAGCCCGTGACGGGTGAGCTGATGTTGATGTAGAGCATACGGGCATCGATTTTAGTCTCGAAGGCTGCATTTGAGACATTGGTAATCGAAGGGTCATGCGTTATCCTGATGTCTGCGAACCGCCGCGCCCTGTCGAATGATATCGGGTCCTTGTAGTAATCCACGACCACGACATCGTATATTTCAATCGGACCGGTCTGGGATTCCAGGGATACGTTCAGATGCGTGGTGTTTACAGCCGTATGTACCACTTTTATCAAGGTCAGGTTGACGTAGAAAGTCGTATAGTTGCTCAGCCACGCTAACTCGTAGCTGCCAGGGTCGCCCGTCAGATTCGTTGCCTGGGGTACGGTTTCAATGCAGCCGGACGCCAGCGCCAACAGGAGTATCAATGTTACTGCAATTCCCTTGTTCATGCTGCAACGCATAACGCGGTGAAAGGTATATCATCCTTTCCGGTGCAGGCATCAAATCCGTGTGAGCTTCAGCTCGGGCTCTATCTCCATGATTTCAAGACCGTCACGGTATATGCGTACAACGCCTCCGGATTCGGACACGGTCACTGCAACGGCTTCAGTGTCACGGGTTATCGCAGCCGCAGCCGTATGCCATTCGCCGAGCCCCTCCCTCAGGTGTATGTCGCGCGCGTCGATGTCAAGATACCTGCCAGCTGCCAGGACAGTTCCATCCTCGCCTATGATGAATGCGCCGTCAAGCACAGCGAACGCTTTTATCGTCTCCCAGTTATTCTGGTCATTGATGCTGCAGCCCGCATGACCGTGGAACGGGTTCAGCACGAGCTGGTGCGATCGCGTCATCACCTCGTCGGAATCCCCGATGATGAATGCAGTACCCACTCGCGATTTTTCCCTGCCCTCAGCTGCGATCTCAAGCGCCACGTTCAGGACAGAGTACAGCACTTTGAGGTCAATCCTCTCCTCACACCCGTCGATGACATCGATGAGCCTGTTCTCCCTCAGGTTGTGCAGGATTATCATGTCAGATGCTCTCTGGCTGACAACAGCCACNNTGTATGTGCGTTGCCACGATCAGCGGTATGTCAGTCTTTTCAATAAAATCGATATCTGAGAGCAGGATTATCGCAGAAGCGCCTGCCGCACTGGCTATCTCAGCCGCTGCATGGGATAGGACCTTATTTCGTTCCATAATCGCAACCGTTATTAATCAATATGGTGCTTATACGCCCGCATCCTAAAAGAATCTAATGGTGTAAGCATGAGCAAGACGGGCAAGACAATGGCTGAAAAAATCCTTACAGAGCGGTGCGGCAGGGACGTTGAGCCCGGGGATATCGTGGTATCTCCGGTGGATATCGTTTTTGCACATGACGGAACAATGCCCCTGGCTATCCAGCAGATGGAGTCCGAGCTCGGCACAAGGCGCGTTTTCGACCCGTCAAAGGTAATAAGCATCTGTGACCATGCATCACCATCGCCAAGCGAGCAGGTATCAAACGTGCATATCTTCATGCGTAAGTTCGCGCAGGATAACGGAATGCAGTTCTATGAGAACGGCGACGGGATTTGCCACCAGCTCATAGCAGAGAAGTTCGCTTCGCCCTGGAAGGTCATCGTGGGCGCAGACAGCCACTCATGCACGCACGGCGCGCTGGGTGCGTTCGCAACCGGCATGGGAAGCACAGATGTGGGAGCAATCATGGCATACGGTAAGACGTGGTTCCGCGTGCCCGAAAGCTTCAGGTTCGATATCACTGGAAAGCTGCCCACGCATGTGACAAGTAAGGATGTGTTCCTGTATATCGTTGGCGAGATAACGGCAGACGGCGCCACGTATATGTCAATGGAGTTAGTTGGCGATACCGTCAGGGACATGAGCGTGGAATCAAGGCTCACCATGTGCAATATGGCGATAGAGGCTGGCGGTAAGCTCGGCATGTGCGAGGCTGACGGGAAGGTGAAAGAGTTCCTTCGGCAGAACGGGCGCGAGGGCGAGTTCAAGCCGCTTTTTCCTGACAACGATGCGACATATGCGAATGAGCTCGCTGTCGATGCAAGCGCGCTTGAGCCGATGATAGCGGCACCGCACCGCGTTGATAATGTTAAACCTGTGAGTGAATTCCCGGGTATCGAGCTTGACCAGGTCTGCATCGGCTCATGCACCAATGGCAGGATAGAGGATTTACGCATAGCTGCAAAGGTGCTGAAGGGGAAGAAGGCTGCGAAAAATACCAGGCTGGTCATTTATCCTGCAAGCCGTAGCGTGCTTCTGCAGGCGATACGCGAGGGTCTCATCGAGACCCTTGTAGCTGCCGGGGCGTCGATAGGTCCGCCCGGATGCGGATTCTGCATAGGCAGGACGATAGCGCTGGGGGACGGCGAAAAGGTGCTCTCAACCCAGAACAGGAATTTCAAGGGGCGCATGGGCAACAACAAGTCAGAGATATACCTCTCGGGCGTGGAGACTGCCGCAGTGAGCGCGATAAAGGGCAAAATCACAGACCCCAGGGAGGCACTATGATGAAGAGCCTTCGCGGCAGCGTGCTGCGGATCTTCCCGCCTGATACGAATACGGATGAGGTCATCTCAGGCAAGTACAAGTACGACGAGCTCGACCTCAGGAAGCTCGCGGTTCACGCATTTGAGTCAATCGACCCCACGTTTTATTCCGATGCCAGGAAGGCTGAGAAGCCCATACTTGTGGCTGCAAGGAACTTCGGGTGCGGCTCATCAAGAGAGCAGGCGCCGCAGGTCATAAAGGCATGCGATGTGCAGTGCATCATCGCGGATTCGTTCGCGCGCATATTCTACCGCAACGGGTTCAACATCGGGCTGCCCCTGATAGAGTGCAAAGGAATCGCAGACGGCGCTGCGCAGGGGGATATGCTCGAAGTCGATTTCAACAAGGGCATTGTTAGGAACATCACCCGGAACAGCACGCTCAAGTTCAAGCCGATACCGCAGTTCATGCAGGAGCTGCTTGAGGCTGGCGGGCTGATGCCGTATTTGAAGAGGAAGGGGGGGTATAAGTAGGATTTATCTAATTTTTGAATGTGGAATATGATTTTTGAAGCGAATCCAATGGACTCAAATGTTACTCATATTAAAATTAAATCACTAAGAATATTTCTTAGTTACTCGACAAACGATAAAGTAATTGCCGGATCACTTAAAACCTTGCTGGAACTTATGGGATTTGAAGTTTTTTTGGCACATGAAGATATTGAACCATCTGTTGAATGGCAAGAGGAGATCAAAGATAATCTTGACAAGTGTGATATATTCATCCCATTACTAAC
>DUGO01000215.1 GCA_013331375.1 Candidatus Methanoperedentaceae archaeon
TCCTAACGCTATATTCATTATTAAGTAATTGCATTACTGCGCAGATGAAGAAAAAATCAGCCGAGATAGCAGGTACGATAGCATCACTCGCGCTCCTGGTGCTTATGCTGTACGCATCCGGGGTGCTCTCGCCGCGATATTCGCATTATGGTTTCGCAGCATCCATTGTGCTGTTCATAGCGGTCGTAAGCGCCCTTGGGATAAGGCTTGCAGGAATGAAGGACGAAATATCAGCTCAATAAACCGCAAGCTTGTGCAAGATGTCAGTCTTTGTGATAAGCCCTGCATACTCCCCGTCAACCCGTACAAGAAGCCTGCCCACGTTCGTATCTGCGAAGACCTTAATCACTTCGTACAGCGGGGAGTTTCCGTCAACGGATATAATGTTCTTCGACATGATGTCCTTGATTTTCAGGGTCATCTTGCCTTCTGCAAGCGTGCGCGCGATATCAGTGAGCGTGACAATGCCCTCAATCCTGCCCTTGTCCTCCACGGGCGCGCCGTGGATGTTGTGTTTGGAAAGAATCCTCGATGCTTCCTGGATTGTGGCGTTAGCGGGTATCTTCACAAGCTTTGTGGTCAGGTATTCCTTCACCGGCTTCTTTGGCGCCGAGACCATTTCAGTTATTGCGAAAAGAATAGAGTTGGTTGTATCGTCGCGCCCTATGACCTCACCCCGCATCACGAGCTTGTTCACAGGAGTGGGTCCTATCTGCAGCGAATCACCCCTGTCGAACTCCCTGATGTCGCCGATTACCCTCACGATACCGTTGCAAAGGTAGGGGTGCCTGAGCGTGGTGAATGAAATTTCGGCAGCGGTCGCATTCTGGACTTCCTGACCATTCCTCTTCAGGGGTACCACGGTCTCCTTTTCCATCTCGGTTATACTGAGCGCCTTGTACGTATCCTTTGTCGGCTTATAGCCCCCTTTTGGTCCGGGAACCCCTTCAACAAGCTGAAGCGATTTCAATGACTGCATCTGGTTCCTTACCGTGCCCGGGCTCCTCGATATGACCTCAGCCACTTCTTCCCCTTTGACCGCGCGCTTATGCTGGCGGTACAGTGTTATTAATGCTGTTAATATCTCTTTCTGGATTGGTGTTAGCTCCATGCGGTCCTTCCCATACAATTGTTAATGATTAAAAGAAATATAAATAGGTATTGTTCACTCCATTTTTCAAACCATGCTGAATGCTATTAAATACTATAAAGGAACTACACATTAAGCTTTCGCATCGGGAACATGGATACATTTCAACTTGATATTGACTGTGTGATCGAAATCGTGAAGAGACGGGGTGCCCGCTGCGTGGGGCTCCAATTCCCTGAAGGATTGAAGAGGCGGGCGGGGGATGTAGCGGAAGCAATTGAAAAGAATACCGGAGCTGCTGTCCTTATATCTGGGAACCCCTGCTTCGGAGCCTGCGATGTGGATATGCAGCTCGCGCAGATGGTCGATATCATGTTCCACTTCGGGCATTCAAGCATGGGCGATCAGGGCAATGTCGTGTTCATTGAGGCGCGCTCTGATGCAGACCCTGTGCCTGCAGTGGAAAAAGCACTCGAGTTCCTTGACTCGCACAGGATAGGCATAATAACCACAGTGCAGCACGCGCATAAGCTGGATGATGTCCGCGATTTTCTTGAAAAGAGGGGTAAGGTGTGCGTGACTGGCAGGGGCAGTTCCAGGGTGAAGTACCCTGGACAGGTGATCGGGTGCAGTTTCGATGCCGCGCGCATCGACTGCGACGAGCTCCTGTACATCGGGAGCGGGCTTTTCCATCCGATTGGCGCTGCGCTTGCAACGGGAAAAAGGGTGGTGGCTGCAGACCCGCTGACAATGCACGTCGAGGTTGTCAGAACTGATAAGGTTATCAAAAAGAGAAGCGCGGTGATTGCAAAAGCTATGGACGCAAAGAGCATCGGCATAATCGCATCCACCAAGTCAGGTCAAAAGCGCATGGCGCTCGCCCGGGAATTAAAGCTGTTGGCTGAAAAGCACAACAGGGAAGCAGCCATAATCGTGATGGACCTTGTGACTCCGGAGCAGCTTTTGAACTTCAAATTCGATGCGTTCGTGAACACCGCATGCCCGCGCATTGCCATAGACGATGCAGGGCGGTTCCATGCCCCGATGCTTTCCCCGAAGGAGCTTGAGATTGTGCTCGGCGAGAGGGAATGGGACATAACATTCGATGAAATAACCGACACGGAGAATTGATAAGAAATAAATAATTATAGCCCATCTATTAGAGTCATGTCGCGGGACATCACAATCGAGCTCACAGGACTTCATCTTGGGAACCCGGTACTGCTTGCTGCAGGCATACTCGGAAGCACGGGCGCTTCCCTGAAGCGTGCCGCGGCTTCCGGGGCAGGTGCGGTGGTCACGAAATCGATAGGAACAGTCCCAAAACCCGGGCATCCCAATCCCACCATGGCGGAGACTGCATGCGGGTTCCTGAACGCGCTCGGGCTCCCAAACCCGTCATACAGGGAGTTTGCGGATGAGCTGCGGGTGGCAAAAGAAGGCGGCGTGCCAGTCATAGCCAGCATCTTCGGTGCTGACGCCAGGGAATTCAGGGAGGTGGCAGAGGGGCTTGCTGGAGCGGATGCGTACGAGCTCAACCTGAGCTGCCCGCATGCGGAAGGCTACGGCGCCATGGTAGGAACTGACCCAGGTCTTGTGGAGGAGCTCACGGCTGCGGTGAAGGACTGCACGCGTGCGCCAGTATGGGCAAAGCTCACGCCCAACGTGACAAACATCACAGGGATAGGTCTTGCGGCGCAGAGGGGAGGCGCGGACGCGGTTGTCGCCATAAACACAGTGCGCGGCATGGCAATTGATATCGAAAGCGGCTACCCGGTGCTCGGGAATAAGTTTGGCGGTCTCAGCGGACCTTCGATAAAACCCATAGCGATCAAGGCAGTGTACGACCTGTACGAAGCTCTCGATATACCAGTGATAGGCGTGGGCGGCATAAGCTCATGGCAGGATGCGGTCGAGATGATAATGGCAGGCGCTGCGTCTGTGCAGATAGGTACGGCTGCAGGTCGCGACCCGGAAATATTCAGGAAGGTGGCGTCAGGCATAATATCATATCTCGACAGCAACCGGTGGGAGCTATCTGATATACGCGGGCTCGCCCATGAGGTGACGTATGCCAGTGATTGAAAAAGTCATCGATGAGACGCCGTACATCCGCACATTCGTGCTTGACAGGACATTCAGGGCAAACCCGGGTCAGTACGTAATGGTCTGGGTGAGAGGGGTTGACGAGGTACCCATGTCGCTTTCATACGAAAATGCCATCACAGTGCAGAAAGTCGGGGATGCCACATCCGCGATGTTCGGGCTTGGCAAAGGTGACAGGCTGGGGGTGCGCGGACCCTACGGGAACGGGTTTACGCTCACGGGCAGGTCTATCCTGGTAATAGCCGGAGGTGTCGGGGCTGCGCCGCTTGCAAGCCTTGCCGAGCTTGCGCATTCCAGCGGGATATCGGTGACCACCCTGCTCGGGGCGAGGACAAAGACTGAGCTTTTGTTCGCAGAGCGGTTCAGGCAGGCGGGTGAGCTCAGGATAGCCACTGATGACGGTTCGTTCGGGCATGCTGGCTTTGTCACCCAGTTACTCGAGCGCACGGACTTAAGCGATTTTGACGGGATATACACCTGCGGTCCCGAGCAGATGATGGCACGCATACTTAATATAGTGAAGGACTCAATGTTAGACAGGATTCAGTTGAGCCTTCACAGGTACATC
This sequence comes from Candidatus Methanoperedentaceae archaeon, assembly GCA_013331375.1. Classification (GTDB taxonomy): domain Archaea; phylum Halobacteriota; class Methanosarcinia; order Methanosarcinales; family Methanoperedenaceae; genus UBA10536; species UBA10536 sp10536u. The sequence goes on from DUGO01000215.1 coordinate 3,765, forward strand.
AAATGCGGGTTTGGGATATGCGGCGCCTGCTGCATAGACCCGGAGGGTCTGCGGGTCTGCGCCGACGGACCAGTGTTCACTGGCATCCGGCTTGCGAATAGCGAGTTCGGGAAGTACAGGCGAAACGAGTGCGGCATGAAGGTGCATGTTCAATGATAGGACGGTTCAGGCACGGCACTGAGATATTATGCGGGCAGGTTGAGGAGGACCACGTCAGGGTTGACAGGGGGATGTACTATGACACGTTCCATCTCGAAAACCTGAAGATACTGCCTCCTGTGTCCCCGAGCAAGATAGTCTGCGCAGGATTGAATTATGTTGACCATGCACGGGAGCTCGGCATGGACATCCCGGAGCGACCCGTGATATTCCTCAAGCCTCCATCGGCTGTGATCGGACAGGACGACAAGATCGTATATCCCCCGCAGAGCCGCCAGGTGGATTTCGAGGCTGAGCTTGCGGTCGTCATAGGCAAGCGGTGCAAAAACGTGAGCCGTGAGAATGCGGTTGAAGTCATATTCGGCTACACATGCTTCAACGATGTGACTGCGCGCGACCTGCAGAAAGAAGACAGGCAGTGGACAAGGTCAAAGAGCTTTGATACTTTCGCGCCCATCGGACCATATATTGTCGAGGCGAAGGACGTGGATGCCGGGAACCTCAGGATAATGTCAAGGGTCAACGGGGAAGTCAGGCAGGACTCAAGCACATCGAATTTCATATTCGACATACCCTATCTTGTGGAATTTATCTCGCACATCATGACGCTAGAGCGCGGCGACGTAATAGCCACTGGCACGCCTCACGGTGTGGGAGAGCTGTTCGTCCATGATGTGGTCGAGATAGACATAGAGGGAATCGGGATATTGAGGAACGAAGTGGTTTAAGCTGCAGGACTACAGCCGCATCATGATGGCGTGAGGCACGCCTTCGACCATGATAACGTTCCCGGGCTCAATCACACCGCAGGCGACGGCACATCCGACCGCCCTCTCGCCTGTGAAGTTGCCTGTGGTGGCTCCCTGGAGAGCCCTTTTGACATCCTCGTCCGATACCTTCTCACCCCTGTAAAAATCCTCATTGGCTCTAAGGGTGCGCCCCCCCTCCCTGAAGCACCGCCCTATGAGCTCGCTGTCGCACACCGCGACAAGGACATTGGTATCAGATGTGAATATTTTCATGTACATGTTATCACGTCAGCTTTATGTATCCATGCCTTGGTTCAAATAGGGTTCCATCCGTCTTCAACATTGCTATGAGGTCTTCTATCTGCTCCTCGGTCAGGTTCATCTTTTCCTTTGCTCTCTCGATAATCTCGCTCCGCTGGGCGAGCCTGTACTCATTCTCATCCTGCAGCGACCGGATTATGTCACGCAGGACTTTCACTTTGTCCCTCTGGCTCTTGCCCATGCCAACGGACACGATATCGACATCAAGCTTTCCGGTCTCAGGGTCTGTCATTACCTGCTCCAGGGATGATTTCACGATGCTTATAACCCTCCCTGCGTCCTCAGTCGTGACGCTGTCGCTCAGGCGCACGCGTGCGCACGCCTCGGATATGCGGACAAGCGCCTCCAGCTGTCGTGCGGTCACGGGCACGGGTGCGTTGGGGTCTTCTCCCTGGTGGCGCAGGCTCAGGTAGAAATCGATGAGCATTTTCCTTGCCTCGTCCGTTATCACGGGGAAGACGTTGCGCCTCGCATATGCGACGTACTTTCGCAAAAGTTCGGGCGATATCTCGGGCTGGATGACCTGCATCGCGTTTTTCACCTGGTCCTCTGTCACGCCCGGGTTCAGGAGGTTGTCGAGGCGCGCCGAGAGCTCGCCTGCATAATGGGCTGCAAGTATGTGCTTTGCTATCGAGGTGTCCCTGTTCACGTTGGGCTGGTCGGTCAGTATGAATATGAGGTCGAAGCGCGAGATAAGGGCTGGCGGCATGTTTATCTGCTGGGCTATGCCCTCGAACCTGTCGAACCTGCCGAACTTGGGGTTTGCTGCGCCGAGCAGGGCACAGCGCGACTTGAGTGTAGCCATTATTCCGGCTTTTGCAACGCTTATGGTCTGCTGCTCCAT
>DUGO01000078.1 GCA_013331375.1 Candidatus Methanoperedentaceae archaeon
CAGCTTGCTGTAATAGCATCCAACTGCCCGAAAGATAAACGGGACAAGATAACAGGTGTGCCGGTCATGGACTTCCCGGGAAAGGGCACTGACCTTGGTACCGCATGCGGGAAACCGTATCCCATCGCTGCGCTTGCGATAGTTGAGGCTGGAGAATCCGATATCCTGAGAGCGGTCAGAGAGAAATGAGCGAAATAAAGCTCGGAATGGATGAACTCAGGTATATTTCACTCTTCGAGAGCGTAGCAAGGGCATCCGTAAAGGACTGCCTCATAGACGCGGACAGGGTGACGATGGTCGTCAAGACTGGCGACATGGGACTTGCGATAGGCAGGAACGGGGACACTGTGAAAAAGGCTGAGAAGCTCCTCGGCAGGCATGTTGAGGTCATAGAGTACTCGGACAATGTGAACGAGTTCATCAAGAACGTCCTGTCACCCATCATACCGAAACGTATCGCTGTCTCAAAAAGGTCTGATAAGCGCATAGCTTATGTAGANNGATGGCAAGCGCATAGCTTATGTAGAAGTACCGACTAAAGACAAGGGTCTTGTCATAGGACGAAACGGCAAGAATATTGAAAAGGTAAAGATGCTACTGCATCGGCACCATGATATAAATGATGTAGTTATCCAATAAATTCACTGGAGGAAGACATGGGCAAAGGATTACATGCTGCTCGCAAATTAAAGAATGAACGCAAGAAGTTCAGGTGGAGCGATAAGAAATACAGCAGGAGAGCTCAGGGACTTGATATCAAGGCAGACCCGCTCGGAGGCTCCCCACAGGCAAAAGGCATAGCGCTTGAGAAGGTCGGGGTGGAGGCAAAGCAGCCCAACTCAGCCATCAGGAAGTGCCTGCGCCTGCAGCTTATCAAGAACGGTAAGCAGATATCAGCGTTCTGTCCGGGTGACGGTGCCATCAATTTCATAGATGAGCACGATGAAGTGACTGTTGAGAGGATTGGCGGCAGGATGGGAGGCGCCATGGGTGACATACCCGGCGTTAGGTTCAAGGTCATAGCTGTTAACAACGTGGCGCTGCGTGAGCTCGTGCTTGGCAGAAAAGAGAAGCCGGTGAGGTAATCTTATGAAGGTTTTCGGTAAATGGGATGCAGCCGAGGTCGAGGTAAAGGACCCCAGCATCAAGAAATACATCAACATCAATCCTACCCTGTCCCATTCATGCGGGCGGCACGCAAAGCAGCAGTTCAATAAGTCCGAACTGGCAATCGTTGAGAGACTGATAAACAAGATGATGCGCAAGGAGCACAATACGGGCAAGAAGCACAACGCATACAACATTGTCGGGGATGCCCTCGAGATAGTGAACAAGAAGACAGGACAGAACCCTGTCCAGGTGCTTGTGAACGCTATCGCAAACGCAGGACCGCGCGAGGAGACCGTGAGGTTGAAATACGGCGGGATAGCAGTACCCAAGTCCGTGGACTCCGCACCCCAGAGAAGAGTGGACATGGCACTGCGGCTCATAAGCGAAGGCGCAAGGAATGCGGCTTTCGGCACACCGAAGGCGATAGAGGACTGCCTTGCATCAGAGATCATTTCTGCAGCGAACCATGACGTGAAGGGATATGCAGTCGGGAAGAAGGACGGCATAGAGCGCGTTGCAAAGGCTGCCCGATAAGGGAAATGTCCGGGCTTTTATCATGTTATCTGAGGTAATAGTATATGGGCAGACGTAAGAAGATAGTTGAGCATGTATCGACATTGATGGATAAGCCTGAGTTTATCCGCAACATAGGTATCGTAGCGCACATAGACCACGGGAAAACTACCCTTTCAGATAATCTTCTCGCAGGCGGCGGCGTTATATCAAAGGACCTTGCAGGCAAGCAGCTGTTCATGGACTTTGACGAGGAGGAGCAGAAGAGAGGCATAACAATCGACGCCGCGAACGTCTCGATGGTGCATGAGTACGAGGGGAAGCAATACCTTGTCAACCTTATCGATACTCCGGGACACGTTGACTTCGGCGGGGACGTGACGCGAGCCATGAGGGCTGTGGACGGAGCAATCGTTGTAGTCGATGCGGTCGAGGGACCCATGCCGCAGACCGAGACCGTGCTGCGCCAGGCGCTGCGCGAAAACGTGACGCCCATACTTTTCATTAACAAGGTTGACCGCCTCATCAACGAGTTAAAGCTCACGCCGCAGGATATGCAGATGCGTCTGGGAGCTGTGATCGATAAGGTCAACAAACTGATCAAAGGGATGAAACCTGAAAAATACAATGAATTAAGACTGGACCCTGCCATCGGAAAAGTGGCGTTCGGCTCTGCGCTCAACAACTGGGCAATCAGCGTTCCTTTCATGAAAAAGTCAGGAGTAGGCTTCAAGGAAATAATCGAATACTGCAAGGCGGAAAAACAGAACGAACTTGCAGAAAAATGTCCTCTCTCTGTTGTCATGAACGACATGATAATACGATTCCTCCCCAGCCCCATTCAGGCGCAGAAGGAGCGAATCAAGGTTATCTGGCA
>DUGO01000003.1 GCA_013331375.1 Candidatus Methanoperedentaceae archaeon
TGCCAGTTCTGCGGCGGTACGGTGAAGAAAAAACAGTCAATCTTGACCTTTGGAGAAAAGAAAAGTTGTATGTTATCAAAAGCGTACCTGCCAAGGTATGTGATCAGTGTGGGGAGAAGTATTTTTCATCGAAGATTTATGGAATAATTGACCGGCTCCTTAAAGAAACTTTAACTCCTGATGAAACTATCGTGGTGCCAGTTTTATCCCTGAAAAAGTCTGCAGAAGCAATGGTTGAATCGTAATTTCAACTCCATGGCTGGGCAATTTTCCCCTTCCTGGCAATCTAAACCCTTTTATCATCCCGCGCCAGAATTAGCATGATGAAGGACATGGCAGGCGTATTCAAAAGCCTGCGCCGCAGCGACTTCCGTGTGCTCACCGGCATCGAGGTCGGGATGAAATACCATGAGTGGGTGCCTGTAGAAGAGCTCCCCGGCTTTGCGAACATGGATGCAGTGGACATAGAGGATTCGCTGGGTTTCTTATTGAAGAATAAGCTCATACGAATGAACAGGGCGCAGTACACTGGTTACAGCCTGTACTTCGACGGCTACGACATGCTTGCGCTCAACACGCTTTCAGCGCGCGGAAGCGTCACCGCCTTAGGGGACGTTGCAGGCGTGGGAAAGGAATCCGTGGTATATGAGGCAAAGAGCGGTTCCATCGACGTGATAATAAAGTTCCACAGGGAAGGCACAGCCAGCTTCAGGAACGTGAGGCGCAAGCGCGGTCATATCGAGGAGCGGCGGCACTTCTCATGGATATACGCAGCAAGGCTGGCTGCAAGCCGCGAGTACAGGGCGCTCAAAACATTATATCCGGATGTCGCAGTCCCCGAGCCTGTGGACCACAACAGGCATGCAGTCGTGATGGCAATTGCAGGCGGCACAAGGCTCATCAGTGCGCGGCTTGACGAACCGGATTGGTTCCTTGGCGAGATATTACGTCAGGTATCTGGCGCCTACGCGAAAGGCATAATACATGCAGACCTCAGCGAATACAACATCTTTGTATCCCCTGGCGGCATAAGTATCATAGACTGGCCCCAGTACATCGGGAGAGACCATCCAAACGCGGATGAGCTCCTGCACCGTGACATAAAGAATATATTGGATTTCTTTGAAAGGAAATACGGTATAAAGCGTGACCCTGCTGAAGTCCTGAAGCAAATCACCGGCAGCGCAGGGCAGGGGGGCGAATAGGTACGGGCGACAAGACGATTTTCGGAGTCGATATAGCTAGCGGCTCACCGGGCGGGAGGGAGCAGCCGAGATACGCCGTCACAATAATCCGGGACGGCAATGTCGAGCAGCACAGGATGGCAGGCAGGCACAAGCTACTGAGGCTCCTGCGGCAGTATTCCCCTTCTATCCTTGCTGTGGATAACATCTTCGAGCTTGCAAAGGACAGGAAGGAGCTCATAGATTTCATGGCAAGGCTTCCGGGTCATACAAAGCTTGTACAGGTCACAGGAGGCGATAAGCCTGAGAGCCTTGTGAGGATAGCCGGCAGGTACGGATTATCCTTTGATCGCCTCGACCCGAATGCCGAATCGCTCACCTGTGCAAGGCTTGCAGGTCTTGGCGTCGGTGCGGAAGTATCGGCATTTGAGGAAAGGACGGTCATCAAGGTCAGCAGGGGACGCTCTCCGGGAAAGGGCGGATGGAGCCAGAACAGGTACAGGAGAAAGGTGCACGGCGCGGTAAGGGAGAAGGCGCGAGAGATCGAGCAGATGCTGAAGGAGCAATCTGCCTCTGGAGGGATTGAGTACGTAATGGACTGTACAGAAGCCTTTGGCGGGTGCTCGAAATGTGAGTTCACTGTAGAAGCCCCGCGCAAGAGCCTGCACGTGCATTCAGGCAGGCATGGTGACGTCCAGGTATCCGTGAGCGAGATAGAGCGCGATTCAATCGCATTTATCCCTCTCGCCAGGCGCGGTCATACCATCGTCGGCATCGACCCCGGAACAACGACAGCAGTTGCGGTATTATCGCTTAGCGGGGAGCTCATATGGCTTCACAGCTCACGCACGGAATCATTGTCTGACCTGATAGACGACATCGCGGAAAAAGGGAAGCCGCTCATAATCGCAAGCGACGTGTATCCCACGCCCAACGCGGTAGAGAAGATACGCAGGGCGTTCAATGCAGTGCTGGGCTCTCCCTCAGTGCTGCTTACATCGAGGGACAAGACCGGGCTTGCAGAGGGATTCGAGTATGCCAATAGCCATGAGCGTGACGCGCTTGCGGCTGCGGTCTCAGTGTTCAGGAAGCACAGGAACAAGTTCGAGCAGATACGCAAGAAAGTTCCTCCCGGCATTGATGCCGAGGACATAATAGCATCGGTTATCAGGGGCGAATCAGTGGAATCGGCTGTCGAATCAGTCGCAGGGCGTGCTACTGCACAGGATGTAAAGCCAGTTCCTGAGCCGCCCAAGGAGAGCGCAGGCGATGAGACAGCAAAGCTTCGCGAGACGCTGCACAGGCAGGCTGAGCAAATCGAAAGCATGAGGGGATATATCGACGAGCTGCGGTCTGAGATACAGGAAAAGAAAAGCACAATCGCAAGGCTTGAGTCGCACATTTCGCATATTAAAAAAGGTATCTACAGGGAATTGAGGCATGACCAGGAGCTCAGGCACAGGGAAAAAGAGATTGCACACATTCGCAAAGAGCTCAAGGGGAGCCAGGAGAGAGCCGCGAACCTGGCTCTGCGCATCGAGCGCTTAAAGAGCATCAGGAGGCTTGAGGTCAGCGGCAAGGGCGTGCCTGTTAAGATAGTAGCCACGTTCACAAAGGAAAGCATACAGAGGACGATTGAGCAGTACGGCATAAAGAAGGGCGACGTGGTCCTGCTCGAAGACGCAAGCGGCGGGGGCGGAGGCACTGCAGGGTTACTTGCGTCACTTGGCGTGAGGGCTGTCGTCATAACGGGTGAGATGTCCCACGCCGCAGAGGAAACGCTGTTCCGGGAGGGCGTCCCGGTATTCGGCAGGGATGAGCTGCACGTGCAGAGCGCAGATGACTTTGCTGTGGCAAATCCTGATGACCTTGGCAGGGCGCTTGAGCGGTGGAGAAGGCTGTACGAGGAGCGGAAAAAGGCTGCCAAAGAGGAGTGGCTTGAGACCCTGATAGCCGAGTACAGGAGTGAGCGGGCTAAAGGGAAAATATAGGGGAAAATTTAAGATGAAAATTCCGGGGAAACATTTAGCAGCAGGTCTTTATAATATGACTGCAAGTTAGGGAGCATGAATGCAAAGCAGGCTGCAGGAGAGGCTGCGGTAGAGCTTGTCAGGGATGGGATGATCGTGGGTCTTGGCACAGGCTCCACGGCAGCGTTCGCGATAAAAGAGCTCGGCAGGAGAGTTGAGGCTGGACTTGACATACTCGGGGTTCCCACCTCATACCAGGCACAGTTCCTCGCCATAGAGTGCGGCGTGCCGATAACGTCGCTCGATGAATGCCCGGATATCGATATTGCGATTGACGGCGCAGACCAGATANNAGGGAGGCGGCGGCGCCCATACGCGGGAAAAGGTCGTCGCCAGGTCTGCAGAGCTCTTTGCAGTCGTGGTTGACGGGACAAAGCTGTCAGGGGTTCTATCCCATCCTGTGCCTCTGGAAGTCCTGCCTGTCGCGAGAAGGCTTGTGGAGGCACAGGTCGCAGACATCGGCGGCACACCGTCGCTCAGGATGGGAGTCCGCAAGGAAGGACCTGTAGTCACTGATAACGGGAATTTCATAATAGATGCGGATTTCGGGACAATAGACGACCCGGACGAGATGGACGGGCTGCTCTCGGAATGCGTGGGTGTTGTAGAGCACGGCATCTTCATTGATGTGGATATCGTCTATGCAGGAAGCGAGACCGGGATGATCAGCGTAATGAAGCGGTAAGAAGCTTTGTTACGAGCTCCTGACCTTCGCGCGATTTGAATATCGGTATGTTGCAGTCATGTGAGACCTTCGTGCGTGAGGCTGTCACTTCCGTGCCCCGGATGGGGTCATATCCCCTCTTTTCGAATGCCTCCCTGAATATGAGCATGCCGCAGCGCTGCCACCGCGGGGTCTCACCCAGGTTTATGCCGTGCCTGAACGCAAGCTCGTGTATGTCGCTTGATTTCATTCCTTTGAGCCTTACTGCGGCAGCCCTCTCGTCAAGCCCAACATCTCGCAGTATGTAAAAGCCGTATGAGCTTATGTGGTTCCTCCACGCCTCAGCCTGCCTCCATAAGAGATACCTGTATATGCTGTCCCTGTCAAGGTGCACGATGCGTGAGTCGAACGCCAGGGGCTTATCGGCACCCAGCAGCTTTGTGAGCGCAGATGCAAAAAAGCTGGGTATTATCGAGTCGAGCTTCTCTACCCGGCTGTTAAATGGCATCTCAAGGAAAAAGATGCTGACCTCGTCGGAAAACGTGAACGCGAACTGCGGATTGAAGCCCCCCTCCTTAAAAAAAAGCTCGGTGGCGCCCACCATTGCTCTTGCGAAGCGTTCATCGTACGGTTTTTTGAATCCGAGGTGCGCGAGCACTTTCCTGAAGCCGCGACCGTCTATTCGTACCGCAAGGGGAGGAAGCGCCTTCAGTTCCGCGTATATCTCGCGGTCCTTCATCTCCCTGTCGGTTACTCTCACTCTTCCTCTTCTTCTCCCCCGACCTTTGTGTATCCCTCTTCCTTTGTCTGTGTCTTCTTGAACTGGTTTGCGACCTGCCTCATGAGCACTATGTCAGCGACAGCGGTCACCCACCTGTACGGGATTACCACGCCCCTGCTTGCATTATCAAAAAGCTCTGGATTCAGTTTCCCGACCGCAAGACCGACAATCTTCTTGTCCGCGGTCTCCAGAACAACATCGTCTACCCTGCCGACATAAATCCCCTTTTCAGTATAGAGATTCAATCCAAACAATGATGAGATTTCAGTACGCATTGTTAAGCCTCGGAATAACATGAAATTGGTAAGATATATACTTTATTGAGTTGCATATTTCCATATGATTGCGGCAGAGGTAATGGAACTTCTCAGCAGGGAATACCCGGATGCGAAGATTGAGCTTAATTACACAACGCCCTTTGAGCTTTTGATAGCCACCATACTCTCAGCCCAGTGCACCGATAAGCGGGTGAACCAGGTTACCGCAAAGATTTTTAAGAAGTACCGCACACCGCAGGACTATGTAAATATAAGCGTGCAGGAACTTGAGAACGATATCCGTTCGACAGGTTTTTACAGGAANNGCGAGGAAGACTGCCAATGTCGTGCTCACGTCATTCGGCGTGACCGAGGGCATAGTCGTGGATACGCATGTATCTCGGGTATCCCAGAGGCTTGGCTTGACCGAACATAAAAAGCCGGAAGACATTGAGAAAGACCTGATGGCGGCTCTGCCGAAAAACAGGTGGGAGCCATTTTCGCTGATGATGATTCGACACGGCAGGTATGTGTGCACTGCAAGGCACCCGAAATGTGTAGCATGCGTGCTGAACCGGATTTGCCCTTCAGCTTTCAAGTTCACATGACTCTTGATGAATACAGCCGGAAACGCGACTTCACGAAGACTCCTGAGCCCCCGTCCCGCGCGGGTACGGAAAAAAACGGCGGCGATAGCGGAGGCAGGATTTTCGTTGTGCAGGAGCATGATTCCACACACCTGCACTATGACCTTCGGCTCGAGATAAGCGGCGTGCTAAAAAGCTGGGCACTACCGAAAGAGCCGCCCGTGGAGGAGGGAGTGAAGCGCCTTGGAATCCCTACAGAAGACCACCCTCTGGAATATGCGGATTTTGAGGGCACGATANNACGGCGCAGGCACTGTGAAGACATGGGACAGGGGCGAGTACGAACCCCTTGAGATGGGTGAGGACATGATGGTGGTCGAGCTGCGGGGCGGGAAGCTTCAGGGCAGGTATGCACTCATAAGGACAAAGTTCAGGGGCAAGGACAGCTGGCTCTTCTTTCGTGCAAAATCTTAAGCTAATATCCAGGTATCTTATCCCATGAGCGCTTTTGCGAGCCGGGTCTTCCTTATCTCCATCGCGCCTTCGGGGCAGAGCTCGTTGCAGCAGTAGCACCTGATGCAGGACTTTCTGTCGATTACTGGGTATGGGTCAAGCGATATGACGTGCGCG
>DUGO01000213.1 GCA_013331375.1 Candidatus Methanoperedentaceae archaeon
AGAGGCCCGAACGTCCACGCCACCTTCTCAGTACCCTTTTTCTGAAATGCAAAAAGAAGTATTGCGATAAAAGCTGCAATAAGGACCAGTTCCCATTGCTCGGTTCCTTCAAGTCCTGGAACCAGGGTAATTCCCTCCACAGCACTGAGTATGCTTATAGCCGGTGTTATCACACCATCCCCGAAGAGAAGGGATATACCGATGTATGAAAGCAGCGTCACAAACGTTAACTGCCTTCCAGATTTCAAAAGAGGTGTAATAATCTCCTTAAGGACAATGGTGCCCCCTTCGCCTTTTTGACCGAAGCTCATGGCAAGCCATGCGTATTCTACCGTCACTACTATGATAAGAGTCCAGATAATCAGGGAAATAATACCCAGTACGTGAGCCTGGCTGGGTTTTGTGAGAAGGAAGATAACTGTAAGCGTATATATGGGACTTGTTCCTATGTCTCCAAAAACAAGACCGAGAGATTTAATCATACCGTTTATAGTTTCTCTGTCCATCATGGCTTTTCTCCGGCTTATGGACGACACTCAGTCTGAAACTCCGAAAGTCTTAATATTTTCTATTGATCCCTCGATGTACCTGCCTTTTCCCTGCTTACAGCCGCAGCGCCTGCCAGGATGAGCATCCCACCGAGCACGGTCACGAGAGAGAGGCTCTCTTGCATAAATATGACGGCAAGCAGGGTGGCGCTCACAGGCTCTACCAGACCGACTATCGTGGCGCTGCTCGCCTTCACGTATCGTAGCCCGTTAAAGTACAGAGAGACAGCCATGGCTGTGGGGAACAGCCCGAAGAGCACGAGCAGAAGCAGGTTTTCCCGCACTGCGGAGAGCGGGGTGGAAAGCGCCGCGGGGAAAAATATCACTGCTGCGACGGCGCCGCCCCAGAATGCCTGCGAATACCCGGAATATATGCCGCTCATGCGCCGCGATACGATGACCTGCAAGGCATAGAAAACCCCGGACAGCACGCCGAAAAGAATGCCAGCCACGCCTATCGCAGTGCCGTTGCTCCACGGGTTGACAACAAGCACTGTGCCTGCCATCGAAACGAGGAGTGAGAGCAGCCCACTGCCGGATGCACGCTCGTTGAGCAGCAGGGGCGAGAGCAGTGTAACGAAAATCGGGGACGTGTACAGCAGCAGCACGGCGGTAGCTATCGTGGTCTCCCGGATTGCGAAAAAGTAGGTGAGTATCGTGCTTCCCGACAGGAGCCCGAACAGGAGCAGGAGCGGCTTTTTCTCCCGCGGCATAAGCTCATGCCGCTTTCCGGTCGCAAGCAAGATGCATGCCAGTATCGCAAGCGAGAAGAGGAGCCTGTAAAATATTACGGCGTACAGGCTCATCCCTCCAATTAGCTTCACGAATATGCCTGTGAGCCCGAACAGCACTGATGCGGCTGCTATCTCGCCATAGCCCCGGAGCATGGGCTCTCTGATGGCGCCTGCGGCAGAAATAGTTAACCGGGGCAGGTGGTCGGCAGGCGCGGAGGACTATATAATTATAACTTTTAGAGAATTTCAATAAATCCGCCAGCTAACGAAATTTGAAATAGCATAGAAATAATCAATGCAACCGACATCTTGATGAACCTATTTGAGTAAATGATATATACCATATCATGCATTCAATACGTTAAAAACATGAGCGATTTCCTTGAAATTAAGAAAATACTTGTGCCTCTTGACGGGTCTGTCATCTCAGAGTCTGCGTTGAAATACGGCGCCAGCATAGCATCGAAATACGGCGCAGAGGTAGTCATCCTGTCAGTGTACTCACCCAAGAAACAGGGTTCCATTCTCGAGAGGCTCATTGAAATGGATCCGACTGTGGGAGACGACCTGCGGAGAATGTCTCCCGTCTTCCTTCTGGAAACGTATCATGACGTAATGATAAAGACCCTGAAAAAATACAATGTGTCGGGCAAGAGCATATTGAAGGATGCCTCGACCACGACCAAGTCCATAGTAGGCATAATCCAGGAAGTCGTTATTGAAGAGGCTATCAACCTCATAGTGCTTACCTCGCATGGCAAGACCGGTTTCCAGAAATTGAGGCTCGGCAGCGTGACCGAAGAGCTCATAACTGAAAGCTTAGTTCCGGTGCTTTTGGTGAAGTGATGATAATCCCAGAGCACGAGCGCTCGGCTGAGACCCTTGACAGCGAGCGCATATTCATGCATCCTGACATGGTGAGGGCGAACGAGTGGGTACTTTGCTCATATTCCCCTCCCCACCGCGACCTGTGCATTTTCGTGCCGTGCTCCGTGCACAAGCCCTACCACGACAGCCCGAGCCACAGGCATTACGACCGTGTAATCTATTCCATCGTCCCTCCTGAGCGGGTTCACATGGTTGTTTTCGGCACGTGCGGCGTGACGCCGAGGGAGCTTGACACCGAGTACCCGTTCATGAATTACAGGTTCATGATGGGGAAGTGCAACATTGCGTCTGTCAAGAGAGAGTTCGTAAAAACCGAGACCCAGAGACTTGCGAGATACCTTGAGAAGACAGCAGGCAGCTACTCCCGCAGGATAGCTTACTGCATGGGCGATTTCAGGGAAGCCATGAAACATGCGGCAAGGCTCACCGGAATTGGTGTGCAGATTGTCCCGTACGACGAGACGCTGAAGCGGCATATGATGCCTGGCAGGCGGTTCCCCTACGGCAGCCTCAGTGAAGGGGTATATCTTCGTGAACTGGCAGATGCGATTTGCGATGAGCTCGGACTTGAGAGGCGCCCGATACCCGATGATATGCGGGCTGAAGAAGACAGCGACTGGTACAGGCTTTAGAACTCTTCCACTATGTCCTGCGAGTACTCGAACCTTGACAGCAGGCAGCTCGGCTTTTTCTTCGGTCTCCTTGCCTCTTCAATCTTCTCCCTGAGCGCTTCCTCAACTTCGCGCAGCTCCCCGTCCACATCCGGGTTTTTCTCACCCTCTTTCCTGAGATCCTCAACCATGTCACGGAGCTGCACTATGGATTTGTACTTATACCTGTCATCCATCATCTCACCTCATCTCTTCTCCCACTTCTCAAGAGACATCACCTGGGAAAGTGTCCTGCCGCGCTTGATCTCATCCCGCAGGCGGCTCTCGTTCTTTTCGACTTCCTTTGCCCTTCGCGCCACCTCGTAGGCTCTCTCACCAGGGACGACCACTACGCCGTTATCATCTCCCACGATAAAGTCCCCCGGCTTCACTGTCTGCCCACCGCATGTGATTTCGGCGTTTATCTCACCCATTCCCTTGGGTTCGCCAGCGTTGGGCGTGACGCCAGAAGCGAACACGGGAAAGCCGAGCTTCCGGATATCGTCTATGTCGCGGACTGCGCCGTCTATCACCACACCTTCGATACCTTTATTCATCGAACTCAATGATGCAAGCTCGCCCCACGGCGCTATGTGCGGGCTCCCGTTATAAATCACTATTACGTCACCCTTTCCTGCGATATCTATCGCTTCCACGCTTTTCGCCCAGTCCCCCTCGAAAATCTGCACTGTCACCGCACGCCCTACGATCTTTTTCCCCGGGACCTGTGAGCGGATGTTCTTCATCGCACCCTTCCTGTGCATGGCATCACTTATGTTCGGGGTGGAGACCTCTGTAAAGAGCAATGCCGCATCCTCATGGACTGGGGTTCGAGCCTGCTTCAGGCTTGCAGATGGGGCCTCGATGCTCGCCCGGATGTCGCGCGTCGCCTGCGTCACGTTTGATGAGCGCACGATATTCCCGCCCACGATTATTATACCTGCTCCAGCCAATACCGCTTCTGCAGCCGAGGCAGCATCAAGCCCGCCGGCTACTGCAACCGGGACGCCGACTTCCAGGTCTTTCAGCACCCGCACCGGGTCCATGCCTGTCATCTGCTGGTCTATGCCGACGTGCACATTGATTATGTCAATCCCCATCTCCTCAAGCTCTTTTGCGCGAGCTGCGGGGTCCGGGACAGATATCAGGTCTGCCATGAGCTTGACCCCGTACTTGCCCGCAGCCCTGACGGCATCCCTCACGGTTGAATTATCCGAGCGACCGAGTATGATTATGACGCCCGCCCCGGCTTTTGCTGCCATCTCTATCTCAGCAGCGCCCGTGTCTATGGTCTTCAGGTCTGCCACGATGGTACGCCCCGGGAATTCATCGCGAAGCGTGCGGACGCTGTTCATGCCCTCGCTCTTTATGAGGATGGTTCCTGCCTCGAGCCAGTCCGCGCCGCCCTCCACGGCTTCATGCGCTATCTGCACCGCGCGCTCTAAATCGAGTATGTCGAGAGCGACCTGGAGTATGGGTCTGATTGGTATCACCATATCTAAAATTAGCGCAGGGGATTTAAAGCCTGCTGGTTGCGGGGCGCAATAAGCCGGAATACGTGGTGTGCTGTTATCCATTATGTCGACAATATTAGCTTGAGGAATATTCTGAATTGACAAGACACCGCTCTGACCTGTACATTCAGGAATAATCTGTTGAACCTGTACATGGTTAATCTGTCCCACAGCCAATTACTTAGAAACATTCTTATGGAGAAAGGTATTTTCGTGATGATGATGAATATGGCGTGAGGCTGAAGAGTCGTGAGTTCAAGTGTGACTTTTCTTGGCACTGCCGGGGGACGGACTGTGGTGCTCGGGCAGATGAGGCAGAGCGGCGGCATGTGGTTCGAGCTTGACGGCACGAACATACTCCACGACCCGGGACCTGGCTGTCTCGTCCGATGCAAGCAGTACAGGCTGTCGCCGAGGAGACTGGACGCCATCATACTTTCTCACAGGCACATAGACCACTCCAATGACGTGAACATCATTACCGAAGCCATGACAGGAGGGGGCTTCGAGCCGAAGGGGCTGCTGATAGCTCCAAAGCAATGCCTTGACGAAGACCCGGTCGTGCTTAAATATGTGCGTGAGTTCGTCGAAATAATACAATCACATGAAGGCGTGTCCCTGAACATAAACGATGTCAAGGTCAGTTTCCCGCTGAGGCTGCATCACACGGTTGAGACGTACGGTACTATCCTTGAATTCCAGAACAGGAAGGTGGGCTACATACCAGATACGGAGTACTTCGAGGAGTTATCCCGCCCTTACCGGAACGTGGACACCCTCATCCTCAATGTCGTCCGCATCACACGGAATCCAAGGATATCGCACCTCAACATCGATGACGTGATGCGCATTGTAAGCGAGGCAAGACCGAAACGCGCCGTGCTCACCCATTTCGGGATGCAGGTGCTGAAAGCCTCGCCGGAGTACCAGGCAAAGCGCATAACAGAGAACACGGGAATAGATACCATTGCTGCCAGCGACGGCATGAAACTGCCCCTTGACTCAAAGGGCAGCCTGTTCATCTGAGCTTGCTTTCTACAGAGCGCACCTTCTCATCCATCGTTCCCGGTCTGTCCCTGCGGTCGTCTATCGTAAGATGCGTCACGACTCTCATCGCCCCGGTGCTGATCACGGCTTCATGCGCTGCCTTCGCAGCCTCGAATACGGCATCAACGCTGGAAGCCTCGATGGCTGTGCCCATTGGCGTTATCCTGTACTTAAGACCCTTATCCCTGACTGCCTTCACAGCCTCGCATACAAACCTGCTCATGCTGGTGCTTCCGGTGCCGAGGGCGAGTACCTCAAGACTTGCTGTTACGACCTGTTTCATCCCATCACCCATTATGTGATTCTGGCTTCTGCGGTAAAAGGCTTTTGGGTGCGAAGAAAAGGAGTGGAATCCATGAGAAAATGGACCACTCGGGAATGCTCCGATGGGGATTTGAACCCCAGTCGCGAGAGTGAGAGTCTCGCATGATTGGCCGTGCTACACTATCGGAGCACCAAGAGATACCAACACAATGCTCAGGTAAATTAAGCTTTCGTTGCAAAGCCGCTGCTCGCACATTATCCTATCCCGGCAGCGTCAAATGCCTCACGGATGCTACGCAGCAGTTCTGTCCTTGCAGCGAAGAGCTTGTTTCTCGGCACCCACGCACGTATTTCAAGGTCAACCTTGTCTTCCGAAATGTTCGTGATAAGGATTTCATGCCCCGGCTCAACGAGCACTTTATCATTGTCCCTGATGACCGAGTCTGCAATCTCAAGCGCCTTTGCAAGCTCATCCCTGGGGGCGATTCTGGACACCAGGTCCAGCCTTCGTATCTCATACTTTGACAGGTTCACTATCTTTGCGTTCATCACCGCAGAGTTCGGGATTCGCAGGTACCTGTTATCAAATGTCCTTATTCGTGTGGAAAGGAGAGTGATGTCGAGCACATAGCCAGACTGACCCTCAAGCTCTATCGCATCGCCTATCTCAAACGGCTTATCTGCAATCACGAAGAACCCGGATATCATGTTGCCCACAGATGTCTGTGCAGCAAAGCCGATGGCGATGCCCAGGATGCCTGCGGCTGCGAGCACGCCTGTCAGGTTGATGTTGAAAACGCCCAGGAAGGCAAACAGCGTTGCGGCTGCAAGCACATAGAAGGTGATATTTTTCGTGACGCTGGATACATGACCCCCGAATTTCGGGGCTGTTAGCCGCCCTGCCAGTATGGACGCAAGCTTGGCTGCGAAAAGCCCTGCCACTAAAATCAGGACTGCCCTGATTACGGTGGTGTACTGGGAGTACAGCACATATACGTCTAACCCGGTTATGTCCGTCAAAGCCCCAGCTCCTTCGCTATGCCAAGCTTATCGAACTTAATAAGAACGGTCTGTGCAATGGACATCTTCCTGTCTATGAGCACCCTTGGCTCAATTGCAGCAGGCGATGTCCTGATGCCGTACTCAACGCCGAACTCGTTCGAGGACAGCACGTCCACGTATACCTCATCCGTGAACATCCCGTTGTCGCATTCATAGAGCCTGAGGTTCATGGGGTCTATCACTATCCTTGAAAGCTCCCTTGTCTCATCACCTCTGTTGGTTACTCTGAGCGGGACAAGCGCATCTTCGGTCTTAAAGACATCATACTGGAACTCAGCCTGTACGAATGTGCACAACACCCCAAGATGCACTGCGCCGTACCAGGCGTTCCTTGTGAACTCGACATGCCTGTCTATTTCTATCGCCTTATTCCCTGCATGAAGCATTAGCCTTGTCGAAAGGGGAAGCCGCAGGAACATGGATGTGCTTGAGCCCGGGGGCAGCCTCACAAGATCGAATCTGACCATGTACGGTCTGTCATAAAAATCTCTTGCCATGTCAACCGAAAACTCACCCTTTACGGCAGCATAGCTCACCCCAGCCCCTGACCTTATCCTGACCATTCCCGTGTTCAGCCTGTCGAAAACGTATTCCTTCCCTAAGAAGCCGGCTTTCAGGGAACGCCCTTCCTTGTGTTCAATTTCCATCGGATATTACATGCTGGTTTGCTGTATAAGTTTTTTCCGGAAAGCCATGTCAGATTACGCCACGCTATTCCAGGATGCCCCCGCCTGCCGCAGAGCCTACCGACCTCTGGTACCTCTCAAGATAGCCGCCCTGAACCTTTGATTGCCAATGCCCGGGCTTTCGTTTCTTCAATTCTTCCACCTTTACTTCGAGGTCAAGCTTCCTTACGGGTATGTCTATGGAGATAAGGTCCCCATCGCTCACAAGCGATATTGGTCCGCCCTCCGCCGCCTCCGGCGACACATGACCTATGCACGGACCTCTTGTGCCTCCCGAGAAGCGCCCGTCAGTAATCAATGCGACCGACTCAAGGAGCCCCCTGCCTGCCAGGGCTGCGGTCAGCGATAGCATCTCCCTCATGCCGGGACCGCCTTTCGGACCCTCGTATCTCACAACGACTACGTCGCCAGCCTTTATATTCCCGTCCATGGCAGCCGACATCGCGCTCTCTTCGCCGTCGAACACCCTCGCCCGTCCCCGAAACGTCATCATCGCGGGCGCAACTGCTATCTGCTTCACCACAGCCCCGTCGGGCGCGAGCGAGCCGCGCAGGACTGCTATCCCGCCTTCCCTGTGAACCGGACTGTCAAGCGTGGCTATCACTTCCCTGTTCGCCTTCGGATTGACTATCACATTTGATGCCAGGTTCTCGCCCAGCGTCTTACCTGACACAGTGAGCGCATTGAGCGCAAGCTTCGACCCGAGCCGTGACATCACGGCTGGCACGCCACCGGCGCGTTCAAAGTCGACAAGATACCTGTTCCCGCCTGGTCGCAGGTTTATGAGATGAGGAGTATCGCGGCTCAGCCTGTCGAAAAGCTCGAGCTCAAGCCGAATGCCGAACTCGTGCGCTATCGCAGGTAGGTGGAGCACCGTGTTCGTGCTGCCGCCTATCGCCATGTCCACCCGGATGGCGTTCTGTATGGCATCCGATGTCACTATGTTCCTTGCAGTGATGCCTTTCTTTACCAGCTCAACTATTCCGGCGCCCGATTCTTTTGCTATCCGCACCTTGCGCGCGTCCACAGCGTGCGCAGTGCCGCATCCCGGAAGGCTCATGCCGAGAGCCTCAGTGACGCATGCCATGGTATTGGCAGTGAAAAGCCCGGCGCATGAACCCGCCCCGCAGCATGCGAAGTCCTCCAGGTTCTTTATGTCCTGCGCTGCCATTTTCCCTGCCCTGCCAACAGCTTCGAAAATGGATATGACATCGCAGGGCTCGTCTCCCACGATGCCGGGTAGCATGGGTCCGCCTGTCACTACAACTGCAGGGATGTCCAGGCGCCCGGCTGCCATCAGGTGCCCGGGCACTATCTTGTCGCAGGTGGGTATCATGACCATGCCGTCGAACTGGTGGGCCTCGACCATGAGCTCGATGCTGTCGGCTATTAGCTCCCTGCTCGGGAGCGAGTTCTTCATGCCCGCGTGTCCCATCGCAATGCCGTCGCATATCCCGATAGTATTGAACTCAAACGGAACACCGCCTGCCATTCTTACCCCGGCTTTTACTGCTTCTGCAAGCTTATCGAGGTGGATGTGGCCGGGTACTATCTCGTTCCACGAGTTTACCACCCCGACGAAAGGCATGCTCATTTCCTCATCCGTCAGCCCGACTGCTTTTAATNNGCGCTCAAGTCCTTTTTTGATATTATCGCTTCTCATGGCATCCCTTTGTAGATTACCTCAATTGTTTTAAATATTCCGTTCTGGTATAGTGATATAAAGTTAGTATCTGGCAAGCTATTAATTTATGTACATGAAGACGGATTAAAAAGCGTTATGTCTTCGGATAAATCTAAAAGCAGCTCAGTGGTTGAACATTACTGGAGATTTATTCAATTCGGTTTAGTCAGGATTTTTATCGCTATGAGCGCGGGCTTTATTATTGCATCCGTATTGAACCCTGCAGGCGCAGGCCGTTTAATTGATATTATTTTTTATAATCCCGGTCTATTATCAGATGGATTGAGGCTTGACGAGAAGTGGGTAATATTCGGTTTTGGGATTGGATTGATCACGTTCGGGATACTGCTGTAC